>DAORHV010000026.1:0-9443 GCA_035438175.1 Candidatus Peribacteria bacterium | reverse complement strand
TCTGCCGATGCTCGCGGTCGGCCGCGTACAACCGAATGCCGGTTCGTACCTGGGACTCTCGCCGCTGGCCGGGCTGCTGCCGCTGACGTGCGTCGCCGCCGCACTGGGAATGGTTATCTGGACGCTCGCGGGACGGCTTCCGCGCAAGCGGACGGGCAATTGACACCGGCGCGCCGTGAACCGAGACTGCACCGGATGCCATCATTCCCTCGCATGCGGCTGTCGGTCGTGCTTCCGTGCTTGAACGAGGCCGGCGTCATCCGGACGACCGTCGAACGTACGGCACGCTGGATGCGCGCGACGAACATCGCCGGGGAAATCATCGTAGTGGACGACGGCTCGGCGGACTCCACGCCGGAAATACTGAAGACGCTGCGCACGGAAGAACCGATGCTCCGGACCGTGCGTCAGGAAACGACGCAGGGTTACGGCGCGGCGGTACGGGCGGGGTGCGACGCGGCAATCATGGACACGGTCGCCTTCATGGATAGCGACGGCCAGTTCGATCCGGCGGACATCGGTGTCCTGCTGGAAGCGCTCGGCAGCGCCGACGTCGTGTGGGCGGTGCGGACCAGGCGGGCCGACGGCGTTCTGCGCATCGTCAGCCAACGGCTGTACCAGGCACTGGTCCGCGCGGCGCTGGGACTGCACTCACCCGACCTGAATTCCGGACTGAAAGCGTTCCACCGGCGAACGTGGCCGCAGATCCGCCCGAACAACGCCGACGGCGCGCTGTTCCATGCCGAACTCCTGCAGCGCACCCTGGCGGCGGGGCTGACCATCCGTCACGTAGCGGTGCATCATTTCCCACGTACAAGCGGCAAGCCCACCGGCGTGCATCCGCGGGTCATCGCAAAGATGTTCCGCGAACTGGCGGCGATGCGGCGCGCATCTACTGAATCGCGCGGCACGCGGTAAGGCACAGATCGGCATCGGGCCAGTACACGTAGCCTTCGCCCGTGCAATCGGCGCGCTGAAGATCCAGACATTCGCCTTCGGCACAGCAGGCCCCGGCCTGCATGTTCTCGGACGGCATCCCGCTGTTGATCTGGTCGGCCGGCAGCGGCGCGTAGACGTGAGCCTGGAAGCGCTTGCTGCTCTGGCGGTATCCGATGGCGATCATCATGACCACCACGAACGCGGCACCCATGAGGATGATGGAGCGGGCCTGGTTTTCATGCGAGTGACGATGCTTGCCGGCGGCGTGGGTGGTTTTTGCCATGGTTATTTGCAGGCATCGGCACAGGTGTCAAAGTCGCCGTATTGCGCATCCTTGCCGCAGCCGTTCTCCTCGGCCTGCTCGTAGCACAACGCCACGTCGCTGTTGCAGCACCACACGGTCGGCTCGTCGGCCGGAGCGGTGTCGGTGGGCTGGGCGGAGGGCTCGTCGATTTTCATCATGTCCGCGGGCGGCATTACACCTTCTTCCAGCGGCATGACCATCGCGGCGCGCATCTGCGTGCCGGTCGTCTGCTGCTCGTAGTAACCGATGCCGAGCGCCATGACCGAAACGATCGCAACCGAAGTCATGAGCGCACCCTGGATGATGCGGTCGCCACGGGTCAGGGAAGACATGGAATGCTCGGGGAAATTTAGAGCAGTGTACGCCCCTTCTCCCGCCATCTCAAATTCGCCTAACGGTGCGGACTGTTGCGTACTTCACATCCGACCATACCCGGTACGCAGGGCGGATTTTTGATTTTGGGTTTGCATCCCCACAGTCCCGGAACACACGGCGGTGCCGGAAGCCGGGCGATCGTGATATGCATGGCCGAGAGCTCCGCGCGGCGGACATCGGCGCCTACCCAGATGGTGGCGGCGAGGGCGAGGCCGGTGACGAACGGAAGCAGCGAATGTTTCATGGGAGGCAGAGTGTACGACGGCTGCAAAAAGATGATATACGCAAAGAAACACTATGGACTTATTGTCAATGACAAGTTATATTGTCAATCCGCGCCGCGCGACTGACGTTGCGGCGCCGTTCTGCTACCGTTTGTTCATCTTCTTCCCCTGCACGCATGTCGAAGAAACTCCTTGTCGCCGGATCGGTAGCGCTTGTCCTTTTGAGTGCCTGCGGCAAGCCCGCCGCCCCCGCTTCCGTCACTGTCGGCGGTGCGGCGATGGTGCGCGAGAAAACAATCGTTGAAAACGCCTCCAACGCCGACAATTTGAAAACCCTGGTTGCCGCCGTGAAGACCGCCAAGCTGGATGCGACCTTGTCGCAGACCGGACCGTTCACCGTGTTCGCGCCGACCGATGAAGCATTCGCCGCACTGCCGGCTGGAACGCTGCAGGCCTTGCTGAAGCCCGAAAACAGCGACCTCCTGACGCAGTTGCTTACGTA
Organism: Candidatus Peribacteria bacterium; assembly: GCA_035438175.1. GTDB lineage: Bacteria > Patescibacteriota > Gracilibacteria > Peribacterales > Peribacteraceae > DAORHV01. Next base: position 7,099 of record DAORHV010000026.1, on the reverse strand, counting down.
CCACGTGGTGCCGGGCAAATTGATGAAGGCCGACCTGACCAACGGCATGCGTCTGCGCACCGCCGAAGGACACGAACTTGCCATTACGGTCGACGACAAAGGCATGGTGAGCGTGAACGGAATCGCACTCAGCATTACCGATGTGCCGGCCAGCAACGGCGTGGTGCATGTCATCAATGCCGTGCTGCTGCCGCCGGTCGGCGAACCCATGACCTCGTCTTCGTCCAGCTCGGCCGCGGCCCCGGCCGTGTCGTCCTCCGCCATGATGATGGACCACTCGTCGTCCGCGGCGGTCGCCTCCACGCCCGCCCAGAGCGGACAGGGCGCGGTGATCGGCGTGACCATGGATAAGGGCGTGATGTACCGCCTGCTCGACAACGGCGAGCGCACCGAACTCCGCACCGACGTGATGATGGCCAACGGCATCAAGGTCTCCAGCGACGGCAAGGTGACGTCGCCCGACGGACGCACGGCCATGATGAAAGACGGCCAGGTGCTGACCATCGACGGCAATCTCGGCGAAGCCAAGGACGGCATGCCGAAGGCCGCATCGAGTTCCTCCGCATCCGCCCAGGCCAAGGCCGCGGTGAGCGGCGCCGAGTACGGCGTGTACACCGAAGGCGTGGTGGGCAACGGCAAGACCTCGGTCTTGTTCTTCCACGCGACGTGGTGCCCCGAGTGCAAGAAGTCGGATGCCGAACTTGCGCAGATCTACGGTGCCGGCAAAGCCACGCTGTCCACCTATCGCGTCGACTACGACACGTCCGGTCCGCTGAAGCAGAAATACGGCGTGGTCACCCAGCACACGTTCGTGGTGATCGACGGGACCGGCAAAGCCATTAAGACCGTCATCGGACCCAGCGAAGAAGCGCTGCAGGCATTGGTGCAGTCGTAAATCCTTGCACATCGAAGCGTCCCCCACCCTCCCGTACGGAGGGAGGATGGGGGCGCTCTTTCAGTCACGCGGTCACTGCACTGGCGCTGTCACCATCACTTGATGAACTTGAACTTGCCGCCGGTGAACTTCACCGTCACGGTCGCCTTCTTCTCGTCGATGCTGATCTCCGAGGTGGCCTTCACCTCCTTTTCATCGGAGGTGACGTCGTAGGCGTACTTCGCCAACGCTTCGGCGGCGTTGTTGACGGCGGTGGCGTCGGGCTTGCTCGTGAACTCGAACTCGTACTTCACGGTGCCCGCCACCATGTTCGCGAACTTCGCCTTGGTCATGACCGGCTTTTCACCGGCCTTCTTGTACCCGATGGTGAAGTTTCGCTCCGACTTGTTCTTCCCGGGCTGCGAGCCGGCGGTGCCGTCGAGGGTGTAGCCCTCGGCCAGCGACACGGCCTTGATGATGGCCGCCGCCGCGTCGCTCTGGGCCGGGGTCGGCTCCGAGCCGAACTTCACGGTGTAGCTGCGGGTGCCGCCGACATCGGCCTTCCACTCGAGGTTGATCGGGTCGGCCGCCATGGCCGACGAGGACACGAACAGGATCGCTGCCGCGGACAGGATGGAACGGATCACGCGAGACCTCCGTTGCTCTGGGTCGCTGGAAAGATTTTCCAGCGGACACTCCACGACATGATATCCGGCTGTTGTAGCCGACGTCTCATGCATGAAGCCCGGGGGTTCTACCCCAGCCTCGGTATCGCACGCTACGCAGAAAATGCTCTGCGCACCGGGCGCTACCGAGACGAGGTAAATAAGTCGCTGATAAAAACTGAATGCAGTGCCGGAAGCCGAAAGAGCCTGCCTGAAGCATTTTCAGGACCGAAACACTATACAACTATTTTCTATTTAGTCAATAGTACCTTGGCTGCCGTCTCGTGGTGCCGGCGTGTTGTTCCTGGCTGGCGGCTGGGTATGATGCGCCCGATGTCACCGTCTTTCGAGGAAGCGCTCCGGCTCTACGACTACACGCTGCCGCCCGAGCTGATCGCCCAGACACCGGCCAGCCCCAGGGACAGCGCAGGACTGGTGGTGTACGACCGCGCCACCAAGCAAACCACCTGGACGAATTTCTCGGCCATCGGGACGTTCCTGCCGAATAACGCGGTGCTGGTGCTGAATGAAACGAAGGTGATTCCGGCCAAAATGGAACTGACGCGCTCGACCGGCGGCCGCGTTTCGGCGCTGGCGGTCGGCACCACCGACGTTGGCGTGCGGGTGATGGCCAACCGCAAACTGAAAACCGGCGAGACGCTGACGCTGGCCGAAGGCATGACGTTCGCTGTGACGGGCGATGAGGGCCGCTACTGGATGCTGCAACCATCGTTCCCGGTGACCGAGCTGCAGCGCGTGCTGGAGCTGGCCGGCAGTATGCCCTTGCCGCCGTACATCAAACAGACGCCGCTCAGCCGCGACGAACAGCGCCGCGAGTACCAATCGGTGTTCGCCAGGAATTCGGGGTCCATCGCCGCGCCGACCGCGTCGTTGCACTTCACCGACGAATTGCTGAAGAGCCTGAACGCGCAAGGCATCCGCACCGCGTTCGTCACGCTGCACGTGCACTTGGGAACGTTCGCTCCGCTCACGCCGGAACAATGGGAAAGCGGCCACCTGCACGTGGAATACTTCAGCATGACCGACGAGACGGCGGACCTGCTGAACGCGGCCAAGAAGAAGGGCGACCCGATCGTGGCGGTAGGTACCACCAGCGTGCGGACGCTGGAGTCGGCGTCGGACGAACACGGCGTACTGACGCAGCGCAACGGTACGACCGATCTGTTCATCCGCGAGGGGTACCGCTTCAATTTCGTGGACGCGATGATCACCAATTTCCACGTGCCGCAGTCCAGCCTGCTGATGCTGGTGGCGGCGTTCACCGGACGCGACGCGATGCTGAACCTCTACAAACAGGCCATCGAGAAACAATTCCGGTTCTTCTCGTTCGGCGACGCGATGCTCATACGCTGACGCGCGGTTCGCCCGGTTCATTGGCCGGCCTTTTCCGCAACATGATGCGCATGGCGGTCAGCAGCCGTTTCTGCGGAGCCTGGAAGGTCGCCAAGTCGGCGGGCGCCACCGGACGTGAATCGAGTTCAACCGAGCCCCGCAGCACATTCACGATCTTCGGCCGCAGATCGACCGGCCCGGTTTCCAGCTCGTCGTGCTCGATGTACTCCAGCACGGCGACGGTCAGAGCGGTGCCGTCCGCGACGCGCTCACCGAAGACCAGCGGCTCGGACTGCAAGTTGACCGTCTGCTCGAATGCGCCTCCCCGACCGGGAACCATGATGCCCGGCGTCTGACGCTTGGTGCTTTGGAGGTAGGTGCGCGGGAAGCCTTTGGGTTGCAGCATGAGCGGCACCGGAATCTCGCCGGTCAGATCGCTGGCGATGGGCTGCTCGCCGATGCGCACCGCACAGACCAGGCTGCGGCGCCGGATGCCGCGGACCTGCAGCATGCGGGTGCCGTCGAAACACGTTTCGTCGATCCGCTTGGATGTTCCGGCGGTATCGGGTGTCGGCGCGAAGAGATACATGCCGAACGGCTGTCCGTCTTCGAAATGAGCGACCAGATCGGCGGTGTCCGTTTGCAGATCGATGCCGGTCCGCGCACCGTCTTCGCCCACGCTCACCATCTTCAAGCCGACCGCTTCGTCATGCTTCACTTCGGGGTTGAACGCCACTACGCTGCCGCCGATCTTCAGATCGGGCCGTGTGGGATCCACCGGAAATTCGGCGAACCCGCGGTGATCTTGGCGGATCAGCATCTGCCGCCTGCTCAGCACATCGAGCTGGCCCGCATCCAAATCCAGCAACGCATCGTTGCGCGAAGGTTGGCCCGGAAGGAAAAGCTTCGTCATAGGAGGGGTACCTTCCGACAAACAACCCCCTCCGGTCAAGCGATTGCGTGAACGGTGGTCGCAAAACGTGTTTGGGTACGGCTATACTCACTCTCATGCAGTGGGACTCCAGGCATTCGGCCCTGCTTCCGGCATTCGTCATCGCGCTGGGGTTCGCGCCGGCCATGTTTTTGCCGCAACAACCGAAAGTGCAGCAGGTGCAGACCATCGATCTGCACAAGATCGTGACCGGATTCGACAAGATGATGCGCCAGGACCTGTCGCAGCAGGTGTCGGCGGTGTTGCCGGTGACCGTGCGCGATGCCACGCCGGGCGCGTACCTGGATAAAGACGGCATCGTACTGTGGACCAACTTCGAGCGCCGCAACAAAGGGCCGCTCCCCGCCCTCGCCGTGAGCGAGGTGCTCAGCAACGTGGCCCAGCAGCGCCTGGCCGACATGTTCGATCAGCAGTATTTCGCCCACTTCTCGCCCGAAGGCTACGGCGCGCGCGACGTTGCCGACAACCTGGGCTACAACTACCTGCAGCTGGGAGAGAATATCGCGCTCGGCATTTTCAAGAACGACCGCACCATCGTGGAAGCCTGGATGAACAGCAAGCCGCACCGCGCCAACATCATGAACGACCGCTACCGCGAAATCGGCGTGGCGGCGGGCGTCGGCAAGTACGAAGGACGCTATGCGTGGATCGGCGTGCAGATTTTCGGACTGCCGCTGTCGGCCTGCCCGCAGATCGACGACAACCTGAAGCAGGTGATCGTAGCCGAGAAAGTCCAGGTGCTGCGCCTGCAGAAAGCGGCCGAGGGGCTGCACAGGGACCTGGATTCCATGTCGCTGGATACCAACGAAGCGATTGATCAATACGCCAAGAAAGCGCGCATCTACAACGTGTTCGTCGATCGCATCAATTACCGCGCCGGCGAAATCAACCGGTTGGTGAAGGAATACAACGCCCAGGTGGAGGCCTTCAACCGCTGCTAATCGGGCGAAGCCGATTGAGCCGCGTGCGTTCTTGGAGTATCACTGGAGCGTGCAACACCCGCTCCCCGCCCCTTGGCCATGCATGCGCGGCAACATCCGCAACGACGGACGCGCCGCGTACCGCGCCACACTGCGTCCGGAGTTGGCGGTGCGGCGCTTCAAAACCGGCAACGCGGTGTTCTCCACGCCGGTCATCGGCGCCGATGAAACCGTGTACGTCGGCTCGGCCGACAAAACGTTCTACGCGTTCGATCCGCTCTCCGGCGCCGAACGCTGGAAGTTCCAGGCCGGCGAAGTCATCGATTCGGCGGCATGCATCGGACCCGACGGCACCGTGTTCGTGCCGGGCGGCGACGCCAAGCTCTACGCGCTGACGCCCCAAGGCAAAGAACTCTGGCACGTGGACCTGCTGAAGGAATCGGACGGGTTTTCGCCCAGCACCATTTACTGGCTGGAGGCCAACGTGGCCATGGGACCCACCGGCTGGCTGTATTTCGGCTGCGATAACTTCCGCTTCTACGCGGTGGAACCCGGCAAGGGCATCCGCTGGTCGCACCTGACCGGCCTGCATCTGTGGAGCTGCCCGGCGTTCCCCGATGAACGCACCGTGGTGGTGCCGTCGTTCGACATGCACGTGTACGCGTTCGACGCGCGCAGCGGCAAAACCAAATGGAAGAGCGACCTCGGCAACTTCATCGCCTCGTCGCCGGCGGTGGGCCCCGACGGCACGCTGTACCTGGGCAGCTTCGACCGCCATATCTACGCGCTGGACGGCAAGACCGGCAGGAAACTGTGGTCGGTGGAAACCGGCGGCGCGGTGTACGCCTCGGCGGCGGTGGCGGCCGACGGCATGCTCTACGCAGGCTCGCACGACGGACGCATCTACGCCATCGATACGCATACGAAGAAGATCCGCTGGACCCACCACACCCCGTCGCCCATTCATAGTTCGGCCGCGCTGGGCGTGGATCCGGAAGGCAAAGCCGAGTACCTGATTTACGTCGGCGGCGGCGACGGCTGCGTCTACGCGCTGGACCCAGACGGCGTCTGCCGCTGGTCGTTCGACACGCTGGGCGGCGACACCGAAGCCATGGCGCACGCGGTCAACGCGTCCATCGCGCTGGGGCATCACGGCCTGGCCGCGGCCACGGCCGGCGGCGACGTGGTGTACATCCCGTACGACGCCTACCTGAAGCCCAAGGCCGCCGGCTTCCGTAAACACAAGAAGAACACCGACGCGGTGGAAATCCTGGCGGTAGCGGCCGACGGCAAGACCTACCCGCTGAAGAACGGGCACCGGGTTTCCCTGGCGCCGGGCAACGCGATGAGCCTGCGCATCGTGGCCGACGACGCGTGGGGCGAACGCAAGACCGCCGAACTACGCATGAAAGGACTGACGCTGGAAACGGCCGGACGCAAAGACCTGCCGATGCGCACGCTGCTGTCGCCGGACGCCACGCTGCTCCACCTGCTGCCCGACCCGCATGCCGCGCCGGGCCGCTACGTCATGAACGCGACGCTGCCGTACAAGAGCAGCCGCGCCTGGAAGACCGCCGCACTGCAATTCGAAATCGATGTCGCCGAGGTGCAAGACCCCGCGCCGGCCTCGGCACTACCGACGTTCCGCATCCGCCACATGCTGGTGTCGTCGCCGCCGATCGTGGCGAGCTTCGACCAGATCGGCATCGCCAGCTTGTCCATGGACGTGCGCATCGTGCATCACGACGCGGCAAGCGGAGCCATCGTGGCGTGGGGCGTGCAGAAATTCGGCATCGATGAACACGGCGCGGCGGTGGGCGTCCCCTATCCGCGTTTCGCGGTGTACGCGTTCGGCGGCACCTACAGGAACGGCGTGCTGTCGCTGTGCGCCAAGAACTGCCAATTTGAAATCACCGCCTTCCAGGTCCCGCTCGACCGGCTGCAGTTCACGCTCACGGCCGACGGCACGACGCTGCAGGGCGGCACCATGCTGGCCGAAGTGCGCATCCGCGACATGATGAGCGAACTGCTGCCGCCGCGCATCGCCGCGCTGCCGGGCATGCTGTCGCGCCTGCTGCCGCAAACCGTCCCGTCGGCGGCCAAGTCATTCCATGCCGCGCTGCAACGGCTGTCGCCGGGCAAAGCGGCCGGACGGCTGGGCAACACGCTGGTGGGCATGGGACAGATCGGCTCGGTGAGCCTGCGCATTCTGCTGGAGCGCACCTGGAGCCCGTGGGGATTATTCAGCGACGACGGCGAGTGCCGCACGCTGGGAACGTTCCGCGCCGAGGCGGTGCACCCGAAGAAATCCGAGCTGTGGCTGAAGGAGTTCCAC
>DAORHV010000025.1:0-9493 GCA_035438175.1 Candidatus Peribacteria bacterium | reverse complement strand
CTGGGTGACCGACACCGAGCTGATGACGGCATCGGGCGCGTAGGACTTCTGGCCGTCGGCGGTCTTCACGTCCACGCCGGTGACGCGCTTGCCCTCCCAGCGGAGTTTGGTCGGCTCGCTGTTCGTCATCACGATGCTTCCCTTTTCGCGGATGCGCTTCACGATCGCCTCGTAGATGGTGCCGCTGCCGAACTCGGGGTAATAGAAGATGTCGACCAGCGACTTGGCGGACGTGTTCTTCAGGAAGATTTTCTTCAGCGTGGCGCCGATGCTTAAGCCGCCGATACGCTGCAGCGCCCAGTCCTTGCTGATGCGCGTGCACGGGATTCCCCAGATTTTCTCGGTGTAGTTGAGCATGTTGAACTCGGCCAGCGAGCGGCCGAAGTTCGAAACGGCATAGTCCTCGAACGAGTTGATGGCGCGCGGCGCGACGGCTTTGCGGACCTTCTCGTACAGGAAATCGATGAGCACGCGACAGGCGCGCATCGGCCCCATCTGCAGGAGCACGTTGCCCAGTCGGACCGGGTAGAAGTAGTACTTCCCGTCCACGTAGAACCGCGTGAGGCGGTTGACGGTCTTCCATTCTTCGCCGAGCAGATCCTCGATGAAATCGTAGAGGTACTTATTCTTGCTGAAGAAGCGGTGCGGACCGATGTCGGTGCGGTAGGTGCCTTCGGGGCGCTGGAATTCCAGCGTCTTCGCCAGACCGCCGACCATGGAAGCTTTTTCGACGACCGTGGACGTAATGTCCTTGCGGGACAACTCCATGGCGGCCGCCATGCCGGCCGGACCGCCGCCGAGAATGAGGATGGATGCAGGGGAACTCATCGGTTCAGAGGACGATGGGGGCTTTGCGCGACTTGAAGATGAACGCGTGCGAGAAGCAGTAGTTCCACACCGCCGTCACGCCGATGGCGAATGCCTTGGCGCCGTACGGCAGCAGGCGGATGCCGCTGTCGTAGAAACCGGGCGACGCGGCGCGCTGCGTGCGCAAGAACGTCAGACCGACCGAGTACGCGCCCGAGGCAATGAGATAGTTGAGCACGAACGCGGCGGCGTAGACCATGGCAAAACGCATCGTCTGACCGAGATGGTCGCCGTCGCGGTTACCGAACGTGACGTACTTGTTGAAGAAGAAGACGAAGACGATCGTCAGGAGACCCGACGGGATGTACGCCACGCGCGGATCCAGCTTCAGGTGCTCCACCAGGAAATAGATGATGCTGAACTCGAACGCCGCGCCCGTGAGTCCGCAAACGATGAATTTGGAGACCTGATTGATGTGCCGGCGCGTGCGGGGATCGTTCAAAAGTCGTTTCATGGCGGGGGCAGACTAGCACTGGTCACGGCGGCGGTCACTTGACCGCGCTCCCCTCCTTGCGGTTCTGCCAACCTTCGTAGGTCTGGCGCAAACCCTGCTCCAAGCCGGTCCATTTCATTTTCTTCAGCGACTTGTGCACCGGCAGGGTCGGAATGGTGCGCTGGCCCTGGGGCTTGGTGGCGTCGAATTTGATCTTCAACTTTGGCTGCACGATATCGCGGATGTGCTTGGCCAGCTCGCCCACGGTCGTGATGTCGGGCGGGATGACGTATTGGATGCCGCTGACCTTGGCGTCGATCATGCGGAAGGTGGCCTCCACCAGGTCGTCCACATACAGGAATGCGCGTTCTTGCTTGCCGTCGCCCCAGACATCCAACACTTTTTCAGTCTGGGCCTTCACCATGAGCGACGGGATAACGTTGCCGTCGGTCGTGAACGTGTCGCGCGGGCCGTATACGCCCACCGGACGGACGATGAGCAGCTGGAAACCGTGCTGGCGCGCGGCGGTGAGCCACAGCGTCTCGCACAGGGCCTTGCCCAGCACGTAGCCGTCGATGTTCTCGGTCTGGGCCAGCGCGATGACGTCGATGATCGGCGGAACGTTGGCGCTGCTGAAGAACGTGACGCCGGTCCCTTTGTGCTCTTTCATTGCGCGGATCATGGCGGTGCTCATTTCCACGTTGCCCACCAGCACGTCGCTGCAGTGGTCGCGGTGGAAACCCACGTTGCGGCGGTGCGACGCCAGGTGGAACACGTGGTCCACGCCGGCCAGCAGTTCGTTGCAGTAGTCGCTGCTGCGCAGATCGCCTTCCACCCATTCGATTTTCGAGCGCACCTTCGAAAGCGCGCGGTAATTCGCGGCGCGGATGGGTACGCGCACGTCGGCGCCTTCGCTCAGGAGGTGCTCCACCAGCACGCTGCCGATGAATCCGGTACCGCCGGTCACGAGCACGCGCTTGTTCTTCCAGGAAGTCATAACAGTGATTGTAGACGAACCCCCATGAAAGAAAACTCTTCTGGAAAAAAGCGGTCGTATAAAGGAGGTATGTGGCCGAGGAGCGCCGTGTGATACAGTTTCGCAACCATGGCCGAGACCACCGACCGCCGGCAATTCTTCGACCGACTGGCTCCGCAACGTGCGCGTGAAATGCGCCGGCACGCGGCCTTCTATAACGACCGCGTGTGGTGGCTGAAGCGCATCATCCCGGCGGACGCGTCGGTCATCGACGTGGGCTGCGGCGTGGGCGGCATCCTCCAGAGCCTGCCCAATCCGCGCAAAACCGGACTCGATTTCTCGCCCGCCATGATCGCCGAAGCGGCCAAGCTTGATCCCGCCGGACGGTACATCGTGGATGATGCCGAAACGCTGCAGCATGACGAAACGTACGACTACGTGCTGCTGCTGGACGCCGTGAACTACATCCGCGACGTGCAGCAGTCACTGAAGAACATCCGCAAGAACCTGTGCACCGACCGCACGCGGGTGGTCATCACCATGTTCAACTTCCTGTGGGCGCCGGCATTCCGCTTCGTGGAAATGCTCGGCCTGCGCACGCGCTTTCCGGCCCAGAACTGGCTGTCCATCTCGGACGTGGAGAACATGCTGTCGCTGGAAGGATTCGAAGTCGTGGAAGAGGGCGGCCGCATGTTGTTCCCGTTCCGGCTGCCGCTCATCGAGCCGTTCTTCAACCGCGTTCTGGCGGTACTGCCGTTGTTCAACCGGCTGTGTCTCATCCGCACCATCGTCGCGCGCGCCGTGCCGCGAGAAGCCAAGCGATTCACCGTGTCGGTGCTGTCGGCGGTGCGCAACGAACGCGGCAACATCCGCCCGATCGTGGACGCCATGCCGCTGATGGGCGCCTCCACCGAGCTGATTTTCGTGGAAGGCCATTCGTCGGACGGCACCTGGGAGGAAATCCAGGCGGTGCTCGGCGAACAGAAGGGCCCGGTGGCCATCCGCGGCTACCAGCAGACCGGCAAAGGCAAAGGCGACGCGCTGCACATGGCCATCCGCGAAGCGAAGGGCGAGATCCTCATCGTCTACGACGGGGACTTCACCGTACATCCGTCAGAGCTGCCGAAATTGTACGAGGCGCTCGCGTCGGGTAACGCCGAGTTCGTGAACGGCTCGCGCCTGGTGTACCCCATGCAGGAACGCGCGATGCCGATCTTCAACCTGATGGGTAATAAAATCTTCAGCCTGATCTTCAGCTGGCTGTTCGCGCAGAAGATCGTGGACGTGCTCTCGCCGGTGAAAGCGTTCTTCGCCACGGCCTACCCCGGCATGACCACGCGTCTGGATCCGTTCGGCGATTTCGATTTGTTCCTGGGCGCCGCCCGCCAGCACTGCCGCATCCGCGAGACGCCCCTGCGCTACCTGGAGCGCACCTACGGCACCACCAAGCTGGACCCCATTAAACACGGCTGGATGCTGCTGACCCTCTTTTGGAACGGCACGCGCCTGCTCAAATGGTAAAAAAAGTTTTCGACCGGCGCTACGTTCCGGCACTCGTTGCCGCCACGCTCCTGGGCGGACTCATCAACGCCTGGTCGGTGCTGCTGGCGTTCTTCAATCCGGCGTTCCGGGGATTGCTCCCGTACGGCGGCAGCGAGGAAGCCATGTACCTCATTCGGACCCAGGAAGCGCTGCTGCACCCGTTCACCACCGTCACCAACGGCGTGTGGTCGGGGCAGTCCGCGCCGCTCGGGTTGCAGTCGGCAGGCATCGAGCAGCTCATCGGCGCACTGCTGTGGTGGACGCATCTTCCGGCACCATGGGTGGTGTTCGTACTGCACGTGCTCATCGCGCCGCTGAGCATTCCGCTGGCCGCCGCGCTGGCGCGCCGCGTCGGCGCCCGGAAGCCGCTCGCGCTTCTATGCGGAGCGGCGCTGTTTTGGTTCTTCGTCTATTGCCGCCGCCTGTTTCATCCCGGCTTCAGCCTGCCTCTGGTGCTGGCGACGCTGCTCCTGCTGTGGAGGTGGTACGAGAAACCGTCGGCCAGGCGCGCCGTGCTGCTGGGTGTGCCGCTCGGCTTCGCGGTGGGCGTGTACCTATGGGCATGGACGTTCTTGTGGTCGGCGACCGGACTGCTGCTCGTGGGCGTGATCGGCGACCGCAAGCTGACCCAGCGCAAAGCACTTCTGCGGTCGCTCCCATGGGTCATGCTGGCCGCACTCATCGCCGCCGCGCCGGCCGTGAAAGACTTGATGATGGCGCGCGCTCAGCTCTTCTTCGCCCAGGCGTCGGTCCGTGCCGGATTGGTGCACACGCATCTGCCCGAGTCCCCCGCCCGCAGCGTGGTGACGGTGGTGCTGGCGGTGCTGGCGCTGTGGATCTTCCGCAAGAAGGAGGAGCGCCGCGCGCAGTTGCCGCTGCTCTGTGTACTCGGCGCGCTGGCCGTCGCGTACAACCAGCAGCTTGTGCACGGCGTGGTGCTCTCCTTCTCGTCGCACTACATCCATTACGTCAGCGTGGCCGCAGCCCTGCTCATCCTCGCCATTCTCGCTCGCAAGAAGCGCACGCTTATCGGCATCGGCACCTGCCTGCTGTGCGCCGCGTTGCTCGTGCTGAACGGCAAGGACATGGGCGGACGGCTCATCGCATTCGAGCCGCCGCCGGCCGACGCGATGCGCATGCAACACCTGGCACCCGCGCTGGATGCCCTGCGTGGCATGCCGCAGACGGTCTTCCTGAGCGACAAGAACACCGCCGATGTCATTGCGTCCTACACCCAGCAGGACGTGGCGTTCACCGAGTACTCCGGTTTCTTGCTCGTCTCCGACAAGGAATATGTGGAACGCGCGTGCCTTGCCACCTTGTTCGCGCCGCTCCCCACCGACTACAAGACGCTTGTGGTGCACGCCGAAGAACGCCTGCGCGTGCTGCGCGGCCAGGAGCCGCGGGCGCAGTACGACTCGCACGTCGTCGAAGCCAACATCGCGTGCGCCGCGTTGCGCGCCGATCCGGCCGCCGCCCTGAAACGTTACGGCGTGACGCACGTGCTCTGGAACGAAGCCGAGCAACCCGGATGGAAACTGCCCGTGTTCCTGAAGCAGACGGCCAAAGGAGACAGCTGGAGCATATGGCAGGTGCAATCCTGACGGATGCTGTAGGCTAGGCGCATGCGTGTCCGTCTGTATCTGCATTTGGTTTGGCGCCTGATCGCCGTCGTCCGCAACTGGCCCGTGTACTGGCTGAACCACTTCGGTTACACGAAAGGCGAGGTGTCCTACAAGCTCCGGAACGGACTGACGATCACCAGCCGCGCGTTCGCAATCGACGGCGGTGCCTTAAACGACGTGTGGTTCGATGAAAGCTACGAGCCAAACCATTTCGGCATCCCGTTCGACTGGTCGACGTGCCGCACCATCGTGGATATCGGCGCCAACATCGGCACGTTCACCACGTACGCCGGATTCAAATCCCCCAACGCCGCCATCGTGGCGGTGGAGCCCGAGCCGGATAACCTGAACATGCTGGAACGCAACGTGCGCGCCAACAATTTCGGCAACCGCGTGACCATCGTTCCGGCCGCCATCGGCGGAAGCGACGGCACGGTGACGCTGCACATCACCGAGAAGAGCAGCGGCGGCCACTCGCTGTACCACAAGTATGGCAAGACCCGCGACGTGGAGGTGCCGCTGGTCGGATTGCTGACGCTGCTGGTGAACCACCACATCGGCGTGCTGGATTTCCTGAAGCTGGATTGCGAGGGCGGCGAATACGACGCGCTCTACTCGCTGTCGCCCGAAGTCTTGTCGCGCATCCGCTTCATGGCGGTGGAATACCACCATTTCTCGCCCGACCCGCGCCACACTCCCGACCAGTTGCGCGCGTTCTTGACGCAGAACGGCTTCGTCATCAAACCGGGTAAGAAATCCATGTTCTTCGCCCAGAACGCCAATCCTGCCGCCTAGGGGCGGGCAATGGCCCAAAAAGCGCGGATCGGCTATCATCTCGCCATGCCCAAACAGGACCCCAGCATCTGCGTGATCGGACTCGGTTACGTCGGCATGCCTCTCGCCGCCGCGTTCGGAAAGACCGGCTGGAAAACCTACGGCTTCGACGTGAACGCCGAGCGCATCCGCACCCTGAAGGAAGGTCACGACTGGACCGGCGAGGTGAGCGCGGACGATTTGAAAATCATTGATGTCGAATACTCATCCGACCCGAAGATCATCGCCAAGGCGAACACGCTCGTGATCGCGGTGCCGACCCCGGTGGATGAATACGACGTGCCCGACCTCGCGTTCGTGGAGAGCGCCAGCGTCAGCGTGGGCAAGCACATGCAGAAAGGCGCGGTGGTCGTGTACGAGTCCACCGTGTATCCGGGCGTGACCGAGGACATCTGCGTGCCGATTTTGGAGAAGGAATCCGGACTGAAGTGCGGCAAGGATTTCACCGTCGGCTACTCGCCGGAACGCATCAACCCGGGCGATAAGGAACACACCATCGATAAAATCGTGAAAGTGGTCGCCGGCCAGGACGCGGCCACCACCGAGTGGCTGGCCATGGTCTACGGCAAGGTCGTGACCGCCGGCATCCACAAGGCGCCGAACATCAAAGTCGCCGAGATGGCCAAGGCCATCGAGAACACGCAGCGCGACATTAATATCGCGCTCATCAACGAAATCGCCCGCCTGTGCGACCGCCTCGGCATCCGTACGCGCGACGTGCTCGACGCCGCCGGCACCAAGTGGAATTTCCTGCGCTTCTCGCCGGGTCTGGTGGGCGGCCACTGCATCGGCGTGGACCCGTACTACCTGGTCTACAAGGCCAAGGAAGTCGGCATGCACACGGAGGTGATTTCGGCCGGCCGCAAGATGAATGACACCATGCCCACGTTCATCGAGCGCCAGATCACGCGCGCCATGACGCAGCAGCGCATCTCGTCGCTGGACGCCAAGGTGCTGGTGCTGGGACTCACGTTTAAGGAGAATGTGCCGGATACCCGCAACTCCAAGGTGCACAACGTCATCCGCAAGCTCGCTGCCGCCGGCTGCAAGGTCGTCTGCCACGATCCGCACCTCACCAAGCAGGGCGTGACCCAGCTCGGTTTCTCGTACGGCACGCTGGAGGACGGACCGTTCGACGTGATCGTCGCGGCGGTGGCCCACAACGAATATCGCGCGTTCACCCCGGCGCAGATCGCCAAGGCACTGCGCAAGGGCGGTATCTTCTATGACCTGAAGTCGCTGTGGAAGCCCGAGGAAATCGAAGCACTCGGCCTCAAATATCTGTCGCTGTAATGCGTCACGCGCTCTCCGGTTACCGGCGCTTCTGGCCCGTTCTGGTCGTGTTCGTCGTACTGACCGGCGTGCTGACGCTGGAACTGAAGCCGTACGATTTCCGGCTGACGGCGGTGTTCCATATGGACGCCCGCACGGCCACCGGCAATCCCATGCCGAAAGACTTTGTGATCCTCAGTATTCCGAGTTACGACGGCGCGCAGTACTACCAGGTCGCCCGCAACATCCCGCGCGTGGTGAACCCCGGGCGCTGGGAGGAATTGCGGCATCGTAATCCCGGCTCGTACGCGTACCAGCGCTTCCTGCTGCCGCTGCTCGCCTACCTGGTGTCGTTCGGCAATGCGTTCTTGCTGCCGTTCGCGTTCGTCGGCATCAACATGCTGGCATTGCTGGGTGTCGCGTTGCTGCTGCTGAAGAACGGTGTGAAGCCGCTGTACGCCATCACGCTGGCGCTGTGCCCGGCCGCCATGCTGGCCATGCACTTCACGCTGGCCGAGCCGCTGACCATGCTGCTTATCGCGTTCACGCTGCTGCGCTACCGCCGGAACGGCTCATTCGGTCCGTGGGAAATTGTGGCCCTGTCGCTGGCCGTGCTGGCCAGGGAAGTGAACATCCTGTTCGTGCTGTATCTCCTGGGCTGGTCGGCGCTGAAGCTGCGCTGGAAAGACGCCGCCCGGCTGCTGGTTCCGGCCGCGGTATTCACCGGGTTCCACGCGGTGCTGTACGGCATCTTCGGCAACATCCCGTTCTTCACCAGCACCGGCGCCCGCCAGTTCCCGGGCTCGGCCGCGTTCGATCTGATCATCGGCCGCAGCGGTTACGATGCCATGTCGTTTTCGTCGCTGGCGCTCATCGCACTGTTCGTGCTGCCCGGTATCGTCTTCACGCTGCACGACATCTGGAAGCGCCGCGACGTGGACGTGCTGTCGCTGGGCGCGCTGGCGTTCTTCTGCCTCATGCTGATCATGCCCAAGTACATCTGGGGTTCCATTACCAGCATCGGCCGCGTCATTACGCCGGTGTACCCGCTGACGGTACTACTGCTCGCCAGCCGCGATTCCGCCATTACACGGAAGCTCGCGACGGGTATCCTGCTCCTCGGACTCGTGACGGGCATCGGCCTGGCGCTGATCGTCCATCCGTTCACGCTCGCCCCCTGATGTCCCCGCGCCTCAGCATCCTGGTTCCGGTCTACAACGAAGAACGCACCCTCAAACAGATGATGGAAGCGTTGACCGGTTCATGCCCGGACGCCGAGCTTATTTACGTGGACGACGGCTCGCGCGATGCGTCGCTGAAGATTTTGAAGGACAACGCCCGCCCGCAGGACGTGGTGCTCACCAAGCCCAACGGCGGCAAAGGCTCGGCCATCCGCGAAGGGCTGTCCAAAGCCACCGGCGCATACACGACCATTCAGGACGCCGACCTGGAATACCACCCGCGCCAGATCGCCAGTTTGTTGGCCGAAGCCGAGCGGCTGGGCGGCGACGTGTGCGTGTTCGGCTCGCGCTTCCTCACGAAGAACCCCAACATCTACAAGCGCTACCTAATGGGCAACAAGTTCATCACGCTGGCACTGAATATTTTGTTCCTGTCGCGCCTTACCGACAGTTACACCTGCCGCAAGCTGCTGCCCACCCCGCTCTTCAAGAAGATGAACATTCGTTCGTCAGGCTTCGAGCTGGAGGCCGAAATCTGCGCCAAGGCGCTGCGCAGCGGCATTCCCATTATCGAGCTGCCGATCGATTACAGCCCGCGCACCATCGAGGAAGGAAAGAAGATCAACTGGAAAGACGCTGTGAAGGGCGTGTGGATGATGCTCAGGATCCGGGTCGGTTTATAAGAAGGATTCTCTTGGGATTGTTCTCTTCCACTTTTTTAAAAAAGTGGAGTAAAAACGTCGCGCGGCGGTCCGGCTGGCCT
>DAORHV010000024.1:0-9647 GCA_035438175.1 Candidatus Peribacteria bacterium | reverse complement strand
AGCCGCCAGGTGGTGTCGGATACGTCGGGCGAATGCGCCGACGTGTTCGGCATCGCGTTCCGTCACAACAAGATCCACGTGGTGCTCCTGCGCGAGCGCGACGGCAAGGTCATCGAGCAGGTGAACTTCGCGCTGAAGGGCGAGGCCGAGACCGCCGCCGAAGCCATGGCCCAGTTCCTGCCGCAGTACTACGCCGAGACGCAGGACATCCCGGATTCGATCATCGTGCGCGACCCGGTGCCCGAGGGCGAGCTGCTGGAAACCTGGCTGAAGGAACGGCGCGGCAAAGGCGTGCGCATCCGTGTGCCCGAGCGCGGCAAGAAATCCAAACTGCTGGAGATCGCCGAGACGAACGCCGACGAAAAAGTGAAACAGCAATTCGCGGTCTGGGAAGCCGAGCTGCGCAAATCCGAAGACGCGGTCGCATCGCTGCAGAAGCTGCTCGGACTGGAGCAGCGACCCAAGCGCATCGAGGGCTACGACATTTCGCACATGGGCGGCAGCGACACGGTGGGCAGCATGGTGGTGTTCGAGAACGGCAAATCCAAGCGTGCGCATTACCGCATCTTCAACATCAAGAGCCTGAAGACCGGCGACATCGACGATTACCAGTCGCTGGCCGAAGTACTGCGCCGCCGCCTGAAATACGTGGCGTTCGACCTGACGTCGGACCAGGCGCGGCTGGCGGACGCCGGCATCGAGGTCGGCAAAGCGCGCAAACCCGAACAGAAGGAAATCGAAGACATTGTCACCGCGCATCCCGACCATCTGGGCGACGACGAGATCCACTACAAAACGTTCGTCGTCGCGCGGCAGGGCGGGGACATCGTGGGTCTGGCGCAGTTGTTCGACTGCACGCCGTCGGTGCGTCTGCTGCGCAACGTGTGGGCGCGCGAGGGCGGCGATCCGCGCATTGCCGAGGTGC
The DNA here is from genome assembly GCA_035438175.1 of Candidatus Peribacteria bacterium. GTDB lineage: Bacteria > Patescibacteriota > Gracilibacteria > Peribacterales > Peribacteraceae > DAORHV01. The sequence continues at coordinate 8,722 of DAORHV010000024.1, read as the reverse complement.
TCATCCGCACGGTGTTGGCCGGACTGGAGAAGGGGAAGGCGTACGCCGTCATCGATCCGGCGCTGGAAGAGAATTACGCGCGGCTCGGGTTCCGCCACGTACTGGAGGGCCAGGAGGCGCTGAACGAATACGTCACCAAACTGGCAGGGAAACACCCGGACCTCGAACGGCGGATCATCCTGTCGTACGACGTAAAAAAGGAGAAGCCGGATGAATCGTTCGCCTCGGTGCCCGACCTCTTGCTCATCGACGGCGGCAAAGGCCAGCTCGGCGCGGTGCACGCGGTGCTCCGGCAGCTGAACCTTACGATTCCGCTGGCGTCCATCGCCAAACGGGAAGAAGAAATCTTCGTGCCGGGCAACCCCGATCCCATCCCCATGCCACGCGACGATGCGGCGCATTTCCTGCTGCAGCGCATCCGCGACGAGTCGCACCGGTTCGCCAATGAAAAGCGCAAAGGCCGCATGACCAAAGCCACGTTTACGTCGGCGCTGGACGGCATCGAGGGCATCGGCCCGCTGCTGAAGACCGAACTGGTGAAGCGCTTCGGCTCGGCCGACGGCGTGCGCGACGCGAGCGACATCGAACTGCGTACGGTCCTGAATGAGAAACAGCTTGAGGCACTTCGCAAGCACTTTTCGGTGTAAGAATCTGTTTCTCATACGTCATCACTGTTAGACTCTTTTTCAGTTTCTCCCCCACACATTTATGAAAAAGCTCAGCCTGTTGCTCGGCTCCCTCGGCGGAGTCATGGCCGGTTACGTGTTCTCCAACAAGAAGCTCCGCAACGAACTCGCGGAAGCGAAGGACGCCAGCGCGGCCGCCAAGATCCTGGGCAAGCATCTTTCCGCCGACGGCGGACAGGTCGCCAAGGAAGTGAAGACCTTCGTCGGCAGTCAGGACTGGGAGAAGACGCTCGCCCAGGGCAAGAAGTACGCCGCCAAGTACTACAAGACTTCCAAGAAGGAAGTCGAGAAGATGGTCAAAATGGGTTCCAAGGAGGCTAAAAAACTCGTGAAGCAGGCCAAGGCTTCGTCCAAGAAGCCGGCCAACGACTAGTCGCTTTCCTCTCCTGCGGGCCGTACGCACATTCCTGGAAAACCAGTTGTGCTGCGGCCCGTTTTGCGTAGAATGAACGGCGGGCTCGTGAAATCGACATGAGCCGAAGGGTTCCCCCAAATGGATCGCCCTCTTTCCGCTGTATATGAAGAACACCTCCACACCATCGAAGACACGCGCCAAGTTCATTATCGTCACGGGCGGCGTGTGCAGCTCGCTCGGCAAAGGCATCGCCGCGGCCAGCATCGGAGCCATCATGAAGGCCTGCGGTTACAAGGTGTTCGTGCAGAAGCTCGATCCGTATCTGAACGTGGATCCGGGCACCATGAGTCCGTTCCAGCACGGCGAAGTATTCGTCACCGACGACGGCGCCGAGACCGATCTGGACCTGGGTCACTACGAGCGCTTCATCGACGAACCGATGAGCAAGCTCTCCACCGTCACCACCGGAAAGATCTACACCGACGTCCTGCGCCGCGAGCGCAAGGGCGACTTCCTGGGCGGAACTATCCAGGTCGTGCCGCACATCACCAACGCCATCAAGGAGTCCATTATCGGTGCGGCCAAGCAGAGCAAGACCGACATCATGATGGTCGAGGTCGGCGGCACGGTCGGCGACATCGAAGGGGAGCCGTTCCTGGAAGCCATCCGCCAGATGAAATCCGAAATGGGTCCGGATCAGATCTTCCATGTGCACCTGACGCTGTTGCCGTATCTGAAGGGTTCCAAGGAACTGAAAACCAAGCCCACGCAGCTGTCCGTCCGCGAGTTGCGCCGCATCGGTTTGCAGCCGGACGTCATCCTGGCGCGCGCCGATTACAAGATTCCCACCGAGCTGCTCGATAAAATCAGCCGCTTCTGCGACGTGCGCCGCGAGGCGGTCATCCCCGCGTTGACGGTGAGTTCCATCTACGACGTGCCGCTGAACTTCCAGCAGTACGCCATCGCGCAGATCATCGGCGAGAAACTGAAGCTCGGCCGCCTGAAGCCGGACATGTCCGAGTGGGAAGAGGGCCGCAAGCGCCACGAGGCGTCCATCAAGCCCATCAAGATCGCGCTGGTCGGCAAGTACACGCACTTGGACGATGCCTACCTGAGCGTCATCGAATCGGTGAAGTCGGCCGCCGTGTTCCACAAGCGCAAGGCCGAAATCTGCTGGATCGACAGCGAGAAGCTGGAGAAGAAAGACGCCGAGACGTGGGCCCGCCTGAAAGAATGCGCCGGCATCGTGGTGCCGGGCGGTTTCGGCAAGCGCGGCATCGAGGGGAAGATCCTGGCCGCCCACTACGCCCGCACGAAAAAAGTGCCGTACCTGGGACTGTGTCTGGGCGCGCAGTTGCTGGCGATCGAGTTTGCCCGCGACGCACTGAAGGATCCGAAATTGACCAGCGAGGAATTCGACGAAGAAGGAAAGCTCCGCCGCGACCAGTACGTGGTGCACTTCCTGCCGAACCAGCACAAGGACAGCGAGAAAGGAGGCACGCTGCGCCTGGGCGAATACCGCTGCAAACTGAAGCCGGGCACCAAGGCCGCCAAGGCCTACGGCACGGACGAGATCGTGGAGCGCCACCGCCACCGCTACGAATTCAACAACGCATTCCGCAAGCAGCTGGAAGACAAGGGGCTGGTGTTCTCCGGCGAATGGCCGAAGACCGGACTTATGGAAATCGTGGAAGTGAAGGATCATCCGTTCATGGTCGGCAGCCAGTTTCACCCCGAATTCAAGAGCCGTCCGCACCGTCCGCATCCGCTGTTCGCCGCGATGATGAAAGAAGCGGTGAAGCGCGCCTGATCGCATGGCCAACCTCGCATGCAACGTCGCCGGAATCGAGTTCCCGTCGGTCGTGTTCAACGCGGTCGGCCCCAAGAATACGAACCTGGATGAACTGCGTGCCATCGCCCGTTCGGCGTCCGGCGCGGTGATGATGAAGTCCGCCACCATCCTGCCCCGCGACGGCAATCCGGAGCCGCGCTATGCGCACACCAGCATGGGCTCGGTGAGCACGTCGGGCTTGCCGAACCTGGGCTACCGGGAATACGTCGGGATCGCGACGCAGCTCAAGAAGGAATTCCCGGGCAAGCCGGTCGGCGCCAGCGTGGCCGGACTCACGCACGGGGATTTTCCGGTGCTTGTGCAGGCGTTCCAGGACAGCGACGTGGATTTCATCGAGATCAACACGCATTCGTGTCCCAAAGCCGGCGGCAAGCAGCTCGCGCATGACCCGGCGCAGATGGATGCCATGCTGCAATCCGTGATCGGCCTGGGTGACAAACCCATCGGCCTCAAGTTGCCGCCGTATTTCGACGCCGATGACATGAAGGCGATGGCGGACGTGTTCCTGCGGTACCGCATCGCGTATCTGGCGTGCATCGGCAACATCCCGAACGCACTGGCCATCGATGCCGAAACCGAGACCGCGCTCATCAGGCCCAAGGGCGGCATTGGGACGCTGGGAGGCGATTACGCCAAGCCCATCGCGCTGGCCAACGTGCACGGCTTTTCGAAGCTGCTGGGGAACAAGATCGCGATCGTGGGTGTGGGAGGCATCAAAACGGGCGCCGACGCATTCGAGTTCTTACTGGCGGGCGCCGACGCGGTGCAGATCGGCACCGCGTTCTACGAGCAAGGGCCCGGCGTGTTCGAGCGGGTGCAGCATGAGTTGAGCGAACTTCTGGACCGCAAAGGCTACAAGAGCGCGGCCGATGCGAAGGGGAAGATGAAGACACTGTAGGATTCCGAAGAATCCAAGGAGTCCGACGATTCCGAGGATTGCAGCTGTTCGTCGGTTTCCCCGGAATCTTTGGTTTCTTTGGACTCTTGGCGGCGCTTTGTGATAATTTTGTTTCACTATGGCAAACACGACTACAAGCATCGGGGGAGTAACCCTCCCCGGATACGTTTTCAACGCGTCCGGACCCAAGGATGTCACCTGGGACGAGCTGAAAGTCATCGCCGGATCGGGTGCCGCCGCGGTCGTCATGAAGTCCTGCACGCTGTTGCCGCGCGAGGGCAACGAAGAGCCGCGCTACGCGTTCATCAAGAAGCCGTATGGGTCCATCAACAGCATGGGGCTGCCGAACCTGGGCTACGCCGAATACGTGAAGTTCGCGGCCGGCTTGAAGAAGGAAACGAAGAAGCCCGTCATCGCCAGCCTGGCCGGATTGTCGCCGGATGATTACCCCACGCTCGTGAAGGCGTTCCAGGAGAGCGAAGTCGACATCATCGAGGTGAACCTGTCGTGTCCGAACGTGAAGGGCAAGCCGCAAATCGCCTACGACTTCCAGAAGACCGACGAGATCCTGGCCAGCATCATGAAGCTCGGGAAGAAACCCATGGGCGTGAAGCTGCCGCCGTACTTCGACCCCATCCACACCGAGCAGATCGTGGCGGTGCTGAAGAAATACCCGCTGGCGTTCGTGTGCTGCATCAACTCGGTCGGGAACACGCTCGTCATCGACGGTGAGAAGGAGCAGCCGGTCATCAAGCCCAAGGGCGGCTTCGGCGGACTGGGCGGAGACTTCGTGAAACCCGTGGCGCTGGCCAACGTCCGCGCCATGTCGCAGTTACTGGGAGACAAGATGGCGGTGGTCGGCGTGGGCGGCATCCGCACCGGCATGGACGCATTCGAGTACCTGCTGTGCGGCGCCGACGCGGTGCAGATCGGCACGGCCTTCTACGAGGAAGGCGAGGGCTGCTTCGCGCGCATCGAATCCGAACTGAAGGCCATTCTGGACAAGAAGGGCTACAAGTCCGTGGCCGACGCCAAGGGCAAACTGAAGGTTCTGTAAGCTCCGTTACCCGGATATACCGATGATTTTTCGCGATGCCGTTGACAATTACTTTAGTACTAAAGTATTATTGTCCTTGTTCCGTATTTCTTCCCCACACACCATTATGGTCGGTCCCGGTTGTGGCTGCGGTCAGTAATCTGACCCCCGGCTGAAAGCGAAAGAAGGGCCTTCGGGCCCTTTTTTCGTGGCTGCACAGCCGCTTTTGCTGGTGGCAGATGCACAAACGCGTATACTCGCATGTAACGCCCTTCCGTGCATTCCATTCACGATTTCTCGCGGCTGGAGAGCATCCTCGGATACCTCTCCGAAAACCACCTGCACGACGTGCGGGATGCCTATAAATTGGCGTGCGAAGCCCACGCCGGGCAAATGCGGCACGACGGCTCGCCGTACGTGAACCATGTCATCGAGGTGGCCGAGATCATCGGGCAGTGGCACGGCGACCGCGATGCGGTCATCGCGGCGTTGCTGCACGACGTGCTGGAAGACGCGCCGGTGCAGAAAGACGAGATCACGCGCCGTTTCGGCCGCCACGTGGCGCTGCTGGTGGACGGCGTGACCAAATTCAACAACGCCGATCTGGACCAGGACCTGCCGCTGGACCGCAAGACCGAGACGCTGCGCAAACTGTTCGATGTCATGCGGCGCGATGTCCGGGTGGCCATCATCAAACTGGCCGACCGCCTGCACAACATCTACACCATCGATACGCTCCCGAGCCCCGAGCGCCGCAAGCGCTTCGCGCTGGAAACCCTGAACGTCTACCACAAGCTCGCGCTCCACCTAGGCATGCGCGACGTGCGCCAGACGTTCGCCGATTTCTGCGTGCCGTACGCCTACGATGGCGACGGCGAACGGGCCAGAACCCTGCGCGACGCCGTATGCGCGCAGGGCGAACTGCTGTTCCCGTCCATTGAACGGCAGTTGCGCGAGGAAGACGAACGCAACGCACTGGAGTCGCTGGAAATGCAGCCGCGCGACCTGCTGAAGTTCCTCCAGCGCATGCGCGAACGCATGTGGCAGCCCACCGCGAGCGACGCGTTCTCGGTGGTGGTGATCGTGAAGAGCGAGGAGGCGTGCTACCAGTTGCTGAAGCACATCCACACGTTGTACCGCCCGGTCAGCGGCCAGTTCCGCGACTACATCGCGGTGCCGGCCGAATCCGGTTACCGCAGCTTGCATACGCACGTCACGCTGCCCGACGGCGTGGTCATCGACATCCGCCTGCGCACCGCCGAAATGCACGAGCAGGCGCAGTTCGGCGTGACCACGTTCCTGTTCCGCGGTGCCGGCGTGGGTCCCAAATTCTCGTGGCTGCAGCGTTCGGCCGAGATCGACCTCCAGACGCGCGAGAACAGCGGCGAATTCTGGGACGCGCTCGAGTCCGACATCCTGCGTGAGACCATTTCGGTGAGCGTCGACCGCCAGCGCATCGCGGTGCCCAAGGATTCCACCGCGCTGGACGCCGTGTACGCGCTGTACCGCGAACGGGCCGGCAACGTGCAGCAGATCAGCATCGACGGCCAGCTGGCCGCCCTGTCGCACATCCTGAAGCCAGACGACGACGTGTATGCCACCATGGCCGACCACGAGATGATCACATTCGACTGGCTGAAGTACGTGAAGACCAAGCTGGCGCGTTCGCTGATCGTGGAAGTGCTCAAGCAGCGCGACCGGTCGGAGAAAATCATCCTGGGCATCGATCTGTTGCAGCGTGAATTGGATTTCTACAAGAAAGGTTTGGTGCGCGACTTGCCCAAAGCCAAGCAGCAGCACGTGTCGGACCATTTCCGCCGCCGCGATTTCGAGGACGTCATCACCATGATCGGCGAAGGCGTGCTGCGGGCCCGCGACGTGGTGTTCTACCTGTATCCCGAGCACCGCCGTTTTCCGTTCACCCGCCTGCTGCAGCGCAAGGGCTACAGTTTCAAACTGTGCGTGTCGGGTACCGCCGACCGCCAGCGCGACGTGCAGGTACGCCTCAACCAGCTCATCCAAGAAGCCGATGTCGCCATCACCGGGACGAACATACGGTTTGACTCATCCACGCACACATTCGAAATCTACCTGTCTGGCACGTCGCTGGACCGCCTGCACTTCGCCGACTTCATCGACATCCTGGAGCGCCAGGACTGGATTTCCAAGGTGCAGACCATGTTGTCCATGCGCCAGCGCGTCGGACTGACGATGTCGTTCTTGGTCGCACTCGGCGTGCTCATGACCTACGTCCTGCTGCTGCCGCAGTACTACCGCGTGTTCGCGGGCGTTCCGTCCATGCCGCTGTTCCTGCTGCACGTGCTGCCGCTGATTCCCATCCTGGGCGCCAACTATTACTTCCTGGCGCTGTTGCAGCATTACGTGCTCAGCATGCGTCGCGAGCAGTGGTTCTTCGGACTCGGTTTCGTCCTCAACGTATTCGGCGTGCTGTTGGTGATGTGGAAGCTGCCGGTGCTCACCGGCCAGGTGCCGCTGCTGATGGTGCTCTTCCTGTTCACGTTCGCCATGCTGTTCCTGGGGTACCGCTTCGTGCGAACGCTGTTCGAACTGGAGCCCCGCCGGGTGCAGGTGGCCGGCACCGCGTTGAGCGGCGCCAGCATCGAGAAGGCGCGCAATTCGACCCGTCAGAAGATCATCGGCTACATGCTGCGCTTCGGCGCGGTGTTCATCTGGGGCGTGGAGCCGGTGCTCATCCGCTACACATCCATCCAGACGCTCAGCCCGCTGCTGCGCGTGCACATCTGGGCGGTGGCCGGAGCGATATCGGGCTTCATCGCCATCTTCGTGCTCAACTTGTTCTATAAGAAAGGCAAGAAGCTGTCGTACACCACGCCGTACAACCGCTACTTCTGGGTGATCGTGTTCGCCAACCTGTCGTACAACTACTTCCTGCACCGGAGTCTCCTGTTCACGACCGCCACCAACGTGAACCTGGTGCTCAGCTACGCGCCGGTCTTTGCGCTGTTGCTGGCGTTCCTGGTGTGGCGCCGCCGCATTTCGTACCTCAGTTCGCCCAAGAGCATCCAGCAGATCTTCATGCTGTTCGGCCTCTCGGCGCTGGGCGGCACCATGCTCGTGTACAACGACTTCCAGACCACCGCGCAGGGCGCGCTCGGCGACTTGTTCGCGCTCATGATCGCGTTCTCGGACGTGGTCTTCATGATGAGCAACATCCACTACGTGAAATACAGCAACGTGCTCACCAACACGGTGTCGCTGGCCACCCACCACTTCGTCTGGATCGCCATTGTCACGCTCGCCATGATCGCCGGCGGCGACATCTTCTTCGGCTACAACATCACGTTCGACCTCACGATGGCGCAATGGGTGACCAATATCGGCGTGGGCGTCATCACGCTCATCGGACTGGTGCTGACGTTCGAGGCGTTCAAACGCATCGACGGCCTGCTGGCGTTCATGATGCTCAACCTGGCGCCGTTCATCGCTTTCCTGTTCGAGTTGCTGTTCTTCCGTCACACCATCAACGCGAACGTGCTGTTCTTCGTCGGCGGCGGACTGATCATCGCGGCGTCCATCTTCGCTGAATTCATCAATTCACGCTGCGAGAAGGTCGTGTAGATCAACCGAAGACGCGGCCGAGGATGGCCTGGCCCTGCGACTTTTCGCGCTGCGGAAGGAACGGGTTCAGCGTTTCGGCGAACGTGCGGAGGTTGCGGCTCTGGAGGTACACGGTGCCGGGCCCGGTGAAGACGCAGGCCAGCCCTTCGCCGCTGGTGACCATGTTCACGATGTCGCCGCCCACCGACTTGATCTCGTAGTTCATGCTCGACGGGAACGCCACCAGGTGGCCGTTGTCCACGATGAACTGCTTGCCGGCCGGGATATCCTTTTTGAAGATGCCGCCGAAGCTGGA
>DAORHV010000023.1:0-9681 GCA_035438175.1 Candidatus Peribacteria bacterium | reverse complement strand
CTTGATCTCCTGGAAGTTACCCGAGATCGTTCCGCCCGGACGGTAGTCGCCGATGCGGTCGTTCGTGGAGACTCCCTTGATCTTCATCTGGTAGGCAGTGACGGTCGAGGCGAAGAATCCACCGAAGTTGCAGCCAAGAGAGTTGGCGACGAGATCGTTGCTCGAGTTGAGCGTGTGGGTTGCTTCTCCACAGATGTGGATGCGGAACTTGTCACCGTTGGCCGGAGCGGCCTGAGCCGACGTACCGGAGTTGTCGATGAAGTTGACGCGGAACTCGTACTTCTCCTTGCCCTTCACGATGAAGTCATCGAAGCGGTAGACCTGGTACGCACCAGTTCCCGTTCCGTTGGTGGAGCGAGCCTTGAAGTCGTTCGTGCCCGTCAGACGGACGCCCGAGATGGTGCGGCCCGTGGAGACGTTGCGGAGCTCGACTTTCTCAAGAGCCTCGTGGATCTCGTCAGCGGACGTCACAGCCGTGCGGCCCTGGTTGAAGGCGGCGCCGGTAGCGGTCGTACCCTGGATGAGAACGAAGAGGTTCTCGACGTCGACGTCCTCACCGCCGGTTTCGAACCAGACGTTGGCGAGAACGACGTTCTTGTCTTTGCGGGTGTACTGCTCGGTGACCGGACCGTCGATGCTGATCGTGAACTGTCCAGCGTCGATGGTGACGGTAGCGGGCAGGGTGGAGGTCTCAGTCGGCAGCGTCACGGACGAACCGTAGAGCTGGCCGTTGACACCGTAACCGTACAACGATCCGACGGCGAAGATGTCGCCGGTCTCGTCGAAGTGCATCTTGATGTTCTTGGCTGCGCCGCCAGTGATGTCGGCAACAGTGGTCATCGTGATGCGGTCACCTTCGAGCACCGTGAACGGCGGATCGAAGACGAGCGTGACGAAGTCGCCAACCGTAGCGGAGGCGGTCTTGGTCAGCACGGTTCCGTCGGAACGCTTGATCGCGATGTTGGTGAAGTCACCATCACCTGCGGTTCCGTCGTTCTCGAGGGTCATGGAGTAGATGGTCTGGTCCTCCGTGGAGTCCAGAGACACCTCCCACTTACCGATCGAAGCGGCCTTGTCGCCGACTTTCAGCGTGGAGGGCGTAACGGAGCGGTAAGCGATGGTCATGGTGCCGGAAGCGACAGCGGCCACGCGGAAGGTCTTACCCTTCAACGGGAAGTTGCCGGTCACGGACTTGGCGTTGCTGGTGAAGTCGCTGGGGAGCTCAACCGTGAGGCTGTGCTCGGCGGACACCTGGGCAGCGGTCGTCAGGTCGCCTGCGAGCTGCAGGGTGACCGTCTTGCCGGCCGGGATCGTCAGCGGCTTGGTGAAGCGAACGGTAGCGGTGTAGGACTGGGAGTCGATCGTGCGCTTGCGGGTCACGCGAGCACCGTCAACGACAGCGTACACGCCGGAGAAGTCCTCGGACTGACCGAAGCCCTCGTGGAGAATGGTCAGGTTCTCGATGGTGACGTCATCGGCGGAAGCCGTGAGGTCCAACGAGGTGAAGACGATGCCGACAGCACCCTTGGGCACAGTGTCGCCGACCGGGTTCTTGGCGGACAGAGTGACTTCGAGCGTACCGTCACCCTGCACGACAGTCGTGTAGCCGGTGAAGGTCATGGAGTCGGAGAACTTGGTACCGTCAGACGCCATCATGTCGACGACGGTGAGGGTGTACTGGTGACCAGCGTCCATAGCGGTCGAGAGAGTGATCTCAGCGATGCTGGCGGACGTCAGTTTCACGGAGTCGATCGGGAGTTCCGGAGAACCCGTGACCGAGTAGTGAGACTTGTCGGTAGCGACGGTCTCGTCAACCGGGACGTTGAACTCAACCTCGATCGTGGTCGGGGAGGTTGCAACAGCGTCCTTGACCATCGGCTCGCCGACGGCAACGTCGCCACAGTCCTGACCGTAGGTCAGACCCTGGTCGACGCGGTGCAACATGACCACCATTTCTGCGCGGTTCATGTTGTCGCCCGGACGAACGCGTCCGGTGGAGTCGTCACCCTGCAGCACGCAGTGGTCGGCAGCAGCCTGGATGTCGGCCGTGTACCACTTGCCGGTCGGGTTGTCGACGAACTGGGCAGCAGAGCCAGAAGCTTCCAGACCGAAGGCGCGCACGATGATCGCGGCGGCTTCAGCACGGTTGATGTTGGCGCTGGGGCGGGCGTAGCAGGGGTGCTTGCCGTAGCAAGAACCGTCACCACGGACCCATCCTTCCTTGCCAGCTTCCTCGAAGTACTCGTAGTACCACGCACCGGTGGCTACGTCATCGAAGGAGGGCACCGACGGAACGGTGTTGATAACGCCGCCATTCAGCATGACGACGAGTTTGACGAATTCGGCGCGGTTGGCGTTGTCGTTGCCGCGGAACTTCGTCTGTGCGGCGTCGAGGTAGCCAGCGTCCACGAAGGACGTGACTGCATCTTCGTACCACACACCCGCAGGGACGTCGGAGTAAGCAGCCAAAGCCGTACCCACCTGGGTAAGCATGATTGCGGTAGCCGACACACCTGCGAACACTTTCTTCAAACGAGAAATGTTCATAGAAATGTGTAAAGAGAAATAAAAAGCTAAGGGAGTAGAAAAAGGTTTAACGCATAATTGACCATCGATCGTATCGGGCGTCCCTACGCCTCCTGTGAGGCCCAGGACATCTCCTTAGATATAAAGAGTACATACGATGGGACAGTCTGATCTTGTCTCGTAGACAGCACGATACTTCTCACTCCGAAGTGGAGGAGAAGCGGATGTGAAGCCCCAGCTGCGTCAGAAAAGACGCTTGGGGTAGCCGTTATGTGAATGAGCACTTTGCACGTGATCCCCCGAATGAATCGGTACCATTTCCCCACGCATCGCGGAGGGAATATGGAGGGATCAGGGAGATCCTAGCGGTAAGGGCTTGCGCCTTTCAAGGCCTGGACCTTGTCCCTGTGCAGTACCTGAAACGCAGAAAACCCCGGGGTGTTACACGCACACCCCCTTATAGCGTTTGGCTTCTTTCTGCGATAATTCGGCTATCCTCTGCCAAGATTTCAGTGTTTTTGGGTGAAATTTCGAGTTGCGCGATTTGATGATTTGTGTTGATCAAAGATAGTGTTCATGGTCTGTATATACTTTGGAAATAAGCGCATGCGCGACATGTTGTGCGGCAAAGTTTGCATGTGAGCTCCGGCGAAAATTCCGGAAAAGCAAAAACGCGGATAAAAATATCGTCCGTCGTTGAATGACCGCACTCCGGTCACGGAGCATGTGATGCAAAAAGCAGTGTTTTTCCAAAAACGTACAGCAAACCATTCATCGTGTCCGTCTCACCGCACATTCGCAAGCAAATGTCAGAGTTTTTTGACAGTTTGGCCGCCGGCGGCGTCGCGTACCTCGTAGCCGAGCTTTTTGATCTCGTCACGCAGACGGTCGGACTCGGCGAAGTTCTTGGCGGCTTTGGCCTGGACGCGTTGTGCGGCGAGCTCCGTAACCGCGGCCGGCATGGGCTCCGGAACGGCGGCGACCTCGAAACAGCCGAACGTGTGACGGACCACGTGCAGGAACGCCACGAGCATGTCGGCCTCTTCGGGCGACCACATCGTCTGGGTGCGCGACCACGACATGGCGTCGAAGACGGCGGCCAACGCACCGGAGGTATTCAGGTCGTCGTCCATGGCCTCGCGGAAACGCACGGCGCAATCGTGGATCTTGCTCTTGCCCGCACGCGGCAGCGTGACCGGCGACGCAGGGTCGGCCGGATGCTTGGCGTGGACCTCGTCCATCCACTCGTTGACCTTCCGGCGGGCCTTATGAGCGTCATCCAGTCCTTTCCAGCTGAACTTCAGGCGCGTGCGGTAGTGGACCGACAACAACAGGTACCGCAGATCCAGCGGATGGTACCCCTTGGCCATGATGTCAGGGATAACAATCATGTTGCCAAGACTCTTTGACATCTTCTGCCCCTCGGCGGCTCCCCCGCCCTTCTCGCTTTCGATGTCGATGCGGCGGCGGTGCAGCCAGAACCGGACGAACTGCTGACCCGATGCGCACTCGCTCTGCGCAAGCTCGCATTCGTGGTGCGGGAAGATGTTGTCTTCGCCGCCGGTGTGGATGTCGATGGTCGTGCCCAGGAACTTGGTGCTCATCGCCGAGCACTCGATGTGCCAGCCGGGAAATCCGCGGCCCCACGGAGAGAGCCACTGCAGGATGTGGTTGGCGTTGTTGCCGACCAGTTTTTTCCAGAGCGCGAAATCAGCCGGATGTTTTTTCTTCTCATCGACCGCGATGCGCGCGCCGGCCGAGAGGTGATCCAGCGTGTTTCCGGACAACGTACCGTACTTCGGAAATTTTTCGACCGAGAAATACACGCCGTCTTCCGTTTCGTAAGCGAAGCCATCGTCGACCAGCTTCTCGATCATCATGATCATCTCGGTGATGGTTTCGCTCGCCTTCGGACGCGCGAACGGTTGGAGCATGCCGAGCTGGCGCTCGTCATCGATGTACATGTCGGTGTATTTCTGCGCGATATCGAGCGGCGCGATTTTCTCGGCCTTGGCCTGCTTCTCGATTTTGTCTTCACCCGCTTCGCCGTCGGCGACGAGGTGCCCCACGTCGGTGATGTTCTTCACATGCTTCACGTCGTAGCCGTGCACCTCCAACCAGCGGCGCAAAAGATCCGCCAATAAGAAGGAAGAATAGTTTCCGATGTGCGGACGTCCGTAGACCGTCGGCCCGCACGTGTACATGGTCACTTGGGGCGGGTTCTGCGGAACGAACTCTTGGAGTCCTTTTGCGTACGAGTTATAGAGCATGATCGACATAGTGGTCGCACTCTACACGATCGCCCCGTAGAACGCATTTCTTACGTTTTTGGAAAGAAAACTAGTCGCAAAGTCATGCTAACTTTCCGCACTTTTGGCAGGTGATCGGGCCACATGCAAAGTTTTCCTGACGTACGGCAGAACGCACGCGGTTGTTTCACGTGCCGGCGAAAACGGACGCGTTTTCAAAAAAACGGACCCGCTCGTCGCCATCATCCATCGGCCGGTGACGAAGACCGATGACAAACGCGTGTCTCAAAAATCAGACCCTCGGTTTCGGGCGCGGATGATGTTTCGCGTACACGATTTCCAGCGCCTCCACGAATGCGGCGCGATCGGTGTCGCGTAACGCCAGCACGCGCGCGGCGATTTCGGACGGCATATTCGCGCCCATTATTTTCACGATCTGCAGAAGATCCTCGGTGGCTTTGTCGCGTTCGCTCATGCACGCACCATACGGCGCGCGGCGCGGATTGCACGCAATCCGGAACGCCTGCGGCGGCGATGCAGTCTGGCGGCGGGAAACGGACCGCTACGCGACGGTGACGTCGTTGCAGAGGTACACCGACTGGATGGCGTTGAGGATCTCGACGCCTTCCTTGCGCGGCTTCTGGAACGCCTTGCGTCCCGAGATGAGGCCCATGCCTCCGGCGCGCTTGTTGATGACGGCGGTAGCCACGGCCGCGGCGAGGTCGTTCTTGCCCGACTCGCCTCCGGAGTTGATGAGACCGGCGCGGCCCATGTAGCAGTTGGCGACCTGGTAGCGGCAGAGATCGATGGGGTGATCTGAGCAGAGCTCGGTGTACATGCGCTCGTCGAGCTTGCCGTACGAACTGTCGCCGGTGTTCAGCGCCTTGAAGCCGCCGTTATTGGTGGGCAGCTTCTGCTTGATGATGTCGGCCTGAATGGTGACGCCCAGGTGGTTGGCCTGGCCGGTGAGGTCGGCGGCGTTGTGGTAGTCCTTATCCTTTTTGAACGCGCCGTTGCGCAGATAGCACCACAGCACGGTGAACATGCCGAGCGAGTGGGCTTCCTCGAAGGCCTTGGCGATTTCGACGATCTGGCGGCCGGAGTTGTCTGAGCCGAAGTAGATGGTGGCGCCCACACCCATGGCGCCCATTTCCTTGGCGGCCTTGGGCGAACCGAACAGGATCTGGTCGGCCTTGTTGGGGTAGGTGAGCAGCTCGTTGTGGTTGATCTTCACGATGAAGGGGATTTTGTCGGCGTACTTCTTGGAGGTCATGCCGAGCACGCCGAAGGTGGAAGCCACCGCGTTGCAGCCGCCTTCGATGGCGAGCTTCACGATGTTCTCCGGATCGAAGTAGTCCGGGTTCTTGGCGAACGACGCGCCGCCCGAGTGCTCGATGCCCTGGTCGACCGGCAGGATGGACACGTAACCGGTGCCGCCGAGATTGCCGTGATCGAACATCTCCTGCATGGCCTTCTGCGTGGCTGCGCTGCGGTTGCTCATGCCGAAGACATCTTTGACGAAGGACTTCCGAGGAACCTGCAAACGCTCCTTGCCGATCTTCGGCGTCTTGAAGTTCAGGAGGTTGTCAGCCTGGTCGCCGAGGGCGGCCTTGATGTCGGCAAAGGAGAGCATCATGGGAGCAATGGGGGAGATGGGCCGAGTATAGCAAAGGAGGGGAATCCGGCGAAACCCGGCAAAGCGAAAGGCCCGGGGGTTGCCCAGGCCGTCCGGTTGGTTGAATCCTTATTTCTTCTCGCGCATCACGACCCACTGCTGTCCGATGGCGAACAGCGTGGACACTCCCCAATACAGCGACACGGCGGCCGGGAAGCTGAGGGCGAAGAATCCGATCATGAGCGGCAGGATGTAGAGCATCATGGATTGCTGATTGAGCTCGGGCATCCAGGACTTCTTGGCGCCGACGTCCACGACCGCATCCTTCTTCTTGGTGCGCGCCATCATCATTTTCACCTGGACGAACTGGAGCACCACCAAGAGCGGCGGCAGGATCCAGTGGTTGGGCTTGAGCAATTCGATGCCGAATAACGTGTGGCCGAGCGTCCAGGACAGGTGCTGGTACGGCTCGTAGAGCATGTGGCGGGCGACTTCGATCTGGGCGCCGTCACGGATGACGTAGAACAGACCGATGAGGATGGGGAACTGCAACAGCATGGGCAGGCAGGACTCCAGCGGGTTGATCTTCATTTCCTTCCACAGCTTCATGGTCTCCTCCTGCATGCGCTTGCTGTCGTCGCCGTACTTCTTCTTCAGTTCGTCCAGGCGCGGCTGCAGCATCTGCATTTTCTTCTGGCTCTTCAGCGCGTGCTGGCTGGGGATGAGCAGGATGAGTTTGACGAGGAGGGTGAGCAAGATGACGGCCAGTCCCAGGTTGTGACCCGGAACGTACGAGGCGATGAAGATGAGGCCGTTGAACAGCGGCTTGCTGATGAACGTGCGGAACAGTTTGGCGACGGCGCTGGGCTCGGTGAGCGTGAAGCGCGTGGTGATGCGCTCGGCCTTGCCGTCGGCCAGATAACCCTCCGGAACGTTGAAGCCGAGTTCGTAGGTTCCAAGCTTGCTGAACAGCGAGTACTTCCAGGGCGTGAGATCCACGGTGAGCTTGCCGTTGGCCGGCACCACGGCCGGATCGGCGCACGGCAGAGCGGTCTCGTTGGCCATCAGGTCATCCAGCTTTTCGCCGGTGCCCGACGAATCCTGGTTCACGTAGGCCACGTCCACCTGCGGCTGCGGGCAGCGCGGAACGAGGACGATGTCTTTGGCGGTGCGGTTGGTGATGTAGGCGACCGGACTGGTGCCGTCGCGCACATCTTTATATTGCATGCTCAGCTCGACCTTCTTTTGCTCGACCTGCGTGCCGCCGAACTGGGCCGGGAAGAAATACTTCAGTCCCCAGTTGACGACGAAAAAGAGGACGAGAAAGGTCGCAATGAACTCCAGCGTACTGATCTTACCTTTGGATGCGGTTGCGTTCACAGGTGCACGGAGGAAAGAAATCGAGACACCTCGTCTGAAAGCTCATTGAAGGTGCACCCCAGGCTAGACGAACGCGGCAAGAGAAGCAATTGTAGGGACCGGTCGGCAACCGCCGGATCGGGGCGTTTGGCGACCGTCAGACGCAGCGCTTCGCGGCAGCGGCGGCGCATGCGGTTGCGCTTCACGGCCGATTTATCCAGCTTGGTGCTGGACAGCACGCCCACGTAGATGGCCGGCGCGGATGGCTTCTCCGACAAGTGATACGGCGAACCGGCCAACCACCGCACGTTCAGGTGCTTTCCTTTCCACAGCGCGCCCTTCACGCGGACGCGATCGCAATTTTTTCTTCCCGGCAGCCTGAGCAGGTGCATGGCGAAATAGTATCCGAAGAAGACTCCAAAGAAACCAAGGAATCCCAGGACCCCAAGGAGCGGCTGTCTTCGGAGTCCTTGGATTCGTGGGAGTCATCGGAGTCTTCTTCCCAAGGCTTGCCTCATGCGCAGCCCGTCTCTATCCTCGGCCCACATGGCCACGCAGTTCACCAAAGAGCAGATCGAACACATCGCCAAGCTGGCACGCCTGAAGCTGACGCCGCAGGAAATGGAAAAGATGCCGGGTCAGCTGACAACCATCCTGGAATGGATGGAGGTGCTCAACGAAGTGAATACGGACGCGGTGGAGCCCACCGCCCAGGTGACCGGTTTGGTGAACGCGTTGCGCGAGGACATGGTACGCCCCAGCGACGCCACGCCGGATGATTTGCTGCAATGTTCCCCGCTGCCCATCGACGAGCATCAGATCAAGTCCCCGCACGCCCATGGATAAACTCAACAGTCTCACCATCGCGCAGGCGCACAAGCGGCTGAAGAGCGGCGACATCACCGCCGTGCAATTGGTGCAGGCGTGTCTGGACCGCATCGCGGCGGTGGACAAGAAGGTGAACGCGATCGTCTACAACAACGGCGACAAGGCCCTGCAGCACGCCAAGGAAATCGACAAGAAAGGTGACTTTGCGAACCCGCTGGCCGGCATCCCCTACCTGGCCAAAGACGTGTTCTGCGAGCAGGGCGTGCCGACCACCGCGTGCAGCAACATGCTGCGCGACAAGCACTACGTTCCCCCGTTCGATTCCACCACCACCAAGCGGCTGAAGAACGCCGGCGCAATTTCGATCGGCAAGAGCAATACCGACGAATTCACGATGGGCGCCAGCACCGAGACGTCGTGCTACGGCGTGACGCGCTGCCCGTGGGACACCGAGTGCGTGGCGGGCGGTTCTTCGGGCGGATCGGCCGCCGGCGTGAGCGCCGACGAGTGCCTGTTCGCTCTGGGCACCGACACCGGAGGATCGATCCGTTTGCCGGCCGCGTTCTGCGGCGTGAGCGGACTGCGCGTGACCTACGGACGCACCAGCCGCTACGGCGTAATGAGCATGGCCAGCTCGCTGGATACCATCGGACCCATCTGCAAAACGGCCGAGGACATGGCGCTGGTCTTGGAGGCCATCGCGGGTAAAGACGTAATGGACGGCACCACCGGCGACAAGCCAGTGCAGCCGTACGCCAGCCTCCTGAAGAAAGACGTGAAAGGCCTGCGCATCGGCATCCCGAAGGAGTACTTCACCGAGGGGCTGCGCAAGGACGTGGAGCAGTCGGTGCGCGACGCAGCCAAGGTGCTGGAGTCGCTTGGCGCCACGCTGGTGGACATCTCGCTGCCGCACACCAAATACGCGCTGGCCACCTACTACGTGCTGTGCCCGTGCGAGGTGAGCAGCAACATGGCCCGCTACGATGGCATCCGCTTCGGCCACACGACGGGCAAGAAGCCGGCCGACCTGCTGGACCACTACGTCACCACCCGCGGCGAAGGCTTCGGCTCCGAGGTAAAGCGCCGCATCATGATCGGAACGTT
>DAORHV010000022.1:0-9843 GCA_035438175.1 Candidatus Peribacteria bacterium | reverse complement strand
AACAACGGCGCGCGCTGATCGATGGCCGCGCAGAAGGCGTAGCTTCCGGCGAGCAACAGAAGATTCCGCGTATCGCAGTGCTTGCGTACCGTCAGGAAGAGCACGTAGAAACCCGACGCAAGAAAGCCGAAAGCAACGGCGTGTTCCTGCATCGTCGTTACTTCGCGGGTAGGCGCAGACAGCTCGTGTCGCAGATCGATTGTGCGCGCTGGCGCGACAAGGCCGTCCAGCAGAGGTGCACCAATACCAGCGAGAGTGCCAGCATGGCGCCGGCCAGGAGCGGATGAAGCTCGGCCATGAGCAAGGGGACCACGAAGTATTCCGACACGGGCGGATGATAATCCCCGGAGCGGGCATAGGCGAGGACCATCATGAGGACGCCGAGCGCATACGTGAGCGCCACCGCCAGCAGCGTATTCGAAATCCGGTGGGCGATCGTCATGTGGTGCATGCGGTGAGTATGACGGCACGGCTGCCGGACGCAATCAGCGCCCCAGTCTTTTATGGGCTTTGGCAAGCGTATGCGCCGCCTGTGCGGCCAGCAGCGAAATCTCGCCGGCCAGAACACCGGCCGCCACGCACTCGGCCAACTGGCGCTTGGCGCTGAGTCCGGTGGCTTCCTTCAGCAGCAGTGCCAGGCACTGCGCCTGGGCAGGCAGCGTCGTTCCGCCGCCGCGCACGCCCACCAGAATCGCCGGCATGCGGACGCGGACCGTCAGTCCGTCCTTCGCGCGCTTCACCGTGGTGTCGGCCAGCGAGCCTTCCACCACGTGCGCGCCGTCCTGGCCGGTGGCCAGGTACAACGCTGCCACGATGTTGGCGGCGTGCAGGTTGGCGCCGATGGCGCCCGCGACCTTGGAGCCGTTCTTCAACTTGGCGTCCGCGACCGCCAGCATGGCTTTGGACGTGGTCTTCAGTACCGGCACGATCACGGTTTCGGGCAGCGTGACTTCGGCGGTGACTTCGTAGCCGCGTCCGACGACGTGCGTGCGCCTGCTGGGCTTCTTGTCGCTGTCCACGTTGCCGGCCACCGTGACGCACGACAGGCCGGGTACGCTCAGCTCCACCCAGTCGGCGATGGCCTGGGCGGCCAGCGTGGTCATATTCATGCCCATCGCCTGGTCGGTGTCGCAGCTGATGGTCAGGAACAGGTACTTGCCGGAGACATCGATGACATAGTCGAGGATTTTCAGGTGGTTGCTGGTGGCTTCGCCGACCTTTTTCCACACGGCGGATTGTTTCCGGATCGCGCTCTCGGTCGCCGCGCGCTTGCCGGACATGCGGAACGCGATGGACCGCGACATGCCATGGTGGACGGCCTTCACGATTACCGCGCCGCCACTCAGCGAGACGGCTTTGCAGCCGCGGTTGGTGCTGGCGATCAACGCGCCTTCGGTGGTGGCCAGCGGCAGGTAGATCTCGGCGGCTTTCTTATTGCCGAATCGGACCTTCAGCGGGCCGGCGATGCCGACCGGCAGCGGCACGTGGCCGATCATCTGCTCGCAGTTCTTCTCGTCGGCGTGCCCGATGCTGGCGACGGACGGAACCAGGCGCGACAGGTCGGTGTTCAGTTCGTTCTCCACGCGCTTGCGGCGTTCGTTCACGCGCTGCTCGGAATTCAGGCCGTCGGGGAGCGTGCGGAGATCCATCAGTTTTTCAGGTGGGAACCTTTACCGGCGTGCGCCTGGAAGAGCAGGCAACCGGTCTGCGCTTTGGCGTATTCCAGGACGTCCGCTTTGGCTTCGTTGGGGCAGAACAAATGCACGGTGGGTCCGGCGTCCATGGTGAACAGCACCGGCAGATGCTTGCGCTTCCGCAGGGATTTGATTTCTTCCACGATGCGCAGCGTCTCGCTGCTTAAATATTGCAGCGGCGGATTCTGGGTCTGCATGCAGTGGTGCATGTCCAGCGCGTCTTCTTCGGCGACGAATTGCAGCGCCTCGAAGTCGCGGTTGCGGATGGCGTGCGTGCATTCGCGCATGCGGCGGGGCGTCTCGCGCACGCGTTCTGCAAAGTGCGGGCTGGTCGCGGCGCCGGCGTGACCTTCGGTCGAGCCCACCTTCTTCTCTTTCGTACTCGGCACCAAAATGATGTCGTGCAGCAGCCAGTGTTTGTCGTCGGCGATCTGTTCGGCGTAGGCGCTGCCGGTGTCGTCGCCCGTTCCGGCGCGGATGGCCACGTAGCCGTCGAACGCGCCGCGGCAGGCCGAGCCCGAGCCAAGACGCGCCAGCACGCTGATCTCGCGGCGGGTGAGCACGCGCGTGTCTTTCACCAGATCCGCCACGGCTTCGGCCAGGCAGCTGAACACCGCCGCCGACGACGCGATGCCGATGCCGGGCGGGATTTCGGATTTGATGACAATGGAGAGCGACTTGGGGATGGCGTTGCCGATGCCGAGTTCACCGAAGTAGCGATTGAAGTTCTCAACGACATCCTCGAAACGCTTGAGGGAGACGGCGCTCAGCACCTTCTCTTTGCCGTCGGCTTCGTACGAACGCACCGACAATACCGGCGCGTGATCCACTGAAATTTCCACGCTCGGCGTGTTCAGCGCCATGGAGAGCGAGTCGCCCATCGGCAAACGTAGTGCTTCGTTGCGGTTGCCCCAATATTTAATGAGGGCGATGTTCGGCGTGGAGACGGCGGTTGAGGGCATACGGAGAGTCCAAAGCATAGAGCCAGTTCGCATGGCGCTCAACCTGCGCTATTCTGCGCGCGAATGCCCAAAGACATCGCCATCACGCACTGCATCCTGGACGCCGACGGCGTGCTGTGGGACGTGGAGAAGCCCAAGGACGGCATCGTGGAGTTCATGGCCGCGCTGCGGGAGCTGGGCATCGGATTCACGGTGGCGACCAACATCGCCCGCTATGACGGCAAGCACTTCGTCGACAAGTTCAAGCGCTTCGGCGTGGACGTGTCGCCGGAGGAAATCATCACCTCACCGCAGGCCACCGCCGCGTACATCAAGCGCACCGCGCCGGACGCGCGCATTTTCATCGTGGGCGAAGCAGGTTTGCGCGCCGAGCTGGAAGCCGTCGGCCTGAAGGTCATCAATGACGAATGGAAAGGCGGCGCGTGGACCAATCCGCCCAGCCACGTGGTGTGCGGCATGGACACCGGACTCACGTACATGGACAAACTCGCACCGGCGACCACCGCCGTGAAGGACCACGGCGCCATCCTGATTTCCACCAACCCCGACCGCCTGAGCAAACATTCATCGGGCGCCAGTTATCCGGGCGGCGGATCGGCGGGCGCCTTGCTGGCGTACTGCACCGGCACGCAGCCCATCGTCATCGGCAAACCCGAACCGACCATGTTCCTGGAGGCCATGCGCCGCATGGGCGCCAAGCCCGCCACGACCGTCGTGGTCGGCGACAACCTGGAAACCGAGATCCTGGCCGGCCAGACGCTGGGCATGCCCACCTGGCTGGTGCTCAGCGGCATCACCACCGAAGCCGAGCTTGCGAAAGCGCCGCGCAAACCCGACCGCGTGTTCGCGGACATCCGCGAGATCACCGCGTTTCTGCGGCAGCGCTAAGCCGCCGTTTCGTTGACCGGCTCCGTCCGCCCTCCTATAGTCGGCGGCCTCATGTCGAAGAACGAGTTGCCATCGGCGGTGATTTTGGACGGCGACGGCGTGCTGTGGCACGAGAAATGCGTCGATCCCGGTCTGGCCGAATTCATGGCCACGCTCACGGCGCTCAAGATCCAATGGATCTTGGCCACCAACAATGCGCGTTACCGTCCGGAGCACCACGTCCAGACGTTCCGCCGCTTCGGTGCCGAATGCGACGAGAGCCATGTCATCACGTCGCCGGAGGTGGCCGCCGATCTCATTTGCCGCAATGCATCGAGGCCGTCCGCGTCTGCATGATCGGCGAAGACGGACTGGAGCACGCACTCACCGTCCGCGGCGCGCGGATCATCAACGACCGGTGGCGCGGCGAGCACGGCTGGGAGGAGACGCCGACGCACGTCGTCTCCGGTTTCACGATGGGATTGGGGTACCAGCATCTGGCTGCCGCCCACTGCGCCATCGTCGATCACGGCGCGCAGTTCTTCGTGACGAATCCGGATCGCAGCGCACGCAATCACAAAGGCATTTCGTTCCCGGCCAACGGCGGAACCATGGCGTTCCTGAAGCATTCCACCGGCCGCGAGCCCATCGTGTGCGGCAAGCCGGAACCGGCCATGTTCGAAGAAGCCATCCGCCGCATGGACGCCGATCCCCGCGCCACGGTGGTCATCGGCGACACGCCCGAAACCGAGATCCTGGGTGGCAACCGCATGGGGCTGGAAACCTGGATGGTCATGGGCGGCTCGACCCCGACGCTGGAAGGCATTCCGCCCGAGGCGCATCCCAAAAAACAGTTCGCCGATATCGCCGAAATCACCGCGTTTCTGCGCCGTCTGAAGGGCTGATGTCCTTCGGCAGCACCCAATCGGGCTCGGGCTCGATGAGTTTATGGATTTCGTCCGGCTTGTCGTGCAATGCCAGCACCATGCCTCCGCCGCCGGTACGTCCGCCGGCGCCGATCACCTTGGCCGAACCGCCGGTCCGCTCGATCGCAGCGATGAAGTCCGCGACGTGCGGCGGCACCACGCCCAGCATGACCTGCGCGCGGTGATGGTCCTTGATCACGGTTTCCATCCGCTCGCCGCCGGCCAGGCGCTCGGTGCATTTCCCGATGATCTCGATGGCCTCTTTGCACTCGTTCTCGCGGCTGCGGATCCAGGCCACCAGTTCGGGCGTGGTCTCGTTGGGCATGCCGGTATCAATCAGGATTCCCTTCTCCAGCACTTCGCCGGGCATGCCGAGAGCGACCGGGTCGCGGCCTTTCTGGAAATACACCGGCTGGCGCTCCCAGATGACCGCGAAATCCATGCCGCTGTTGCCGGGATTCAGATCGTTCTCGATCGCCAGCGCCTCCTTGCGGCAGTCGTCGCCGAGCAGCGCCTTGCACACCGCCGCGACCAGCGCGGTGGACGACCCCATGCCCTTGCCGAGCGGAATGTGGTTTTCGATCGAAATCGTCCCCGCGATGCGCTCGCCGGTATCGCACCGCTTGATGATCTCGCGCAGGTACGTCATCCACGGGTCCTTGTCGGGCATCTGCGGCCACACGATGTCCGTTCCGCGTTTGCGGTCGCGTTTCCAGGTCACGCCGAGCCAGTGGTGGGAGGGGAACGCGATGCCCGGTTTGCCGAACAGCATGGCGTATTCGCCGCTCACGATAATCTTGCCGGTCACGGAGGCGGTGCGCGCGCTCATGGCTCGTGCCATACTATGCACGTATGCCAACCAACGCCACACCGTTCGATTCCTTCGCCGCGAAGCATCTTCCCGCCATCGAATCCGCACTCGACCGATTCAGCGCCGCCGACGGCGATGCGCCGCTCATCGAGGCCATGCGCTACAGCCTGCTCATGCCGGGCAAGCGCATCCGCCCGCTGCTCACCCTCATGGCCGCCGACGCGTGCGGCGGTGACATCAAGGCCGCGCTGCCGGCCGCCTGCGCGGTCGAAATGATCCACGCGTTTTCGCTGATCCACGACGATCTTCCGTCCATGGACAATGACGACCTGCGCCGCGGCAAACCCACCAATCACAAAGTCTACGGCGAAGCGATGGCCATTCTGGCCGGTGACGCTTTGGTGGCGCTCGCATTCGAGACCGTGCTGGGACTTCCGGCCCAGACAGCCCAGCGCTGCGCATTGGAGCTGGCGCGCGCCACCGGCATGAACGGCATGACCGGCGGACAGTCGGTGGACATGCGCGGACTGGGTGCCAAAGCCGAGATCGGCGACGTGCACGCGTTGCACGCCCGCAAGACCGGCGCGCTCATTTCGGCCGCCGTGCGCATGGGCGCCTTCGTGGCCAATGCGTCCGAAGACAAACTCCAGGCGCTGACCCGCTACGCCGAAGGACTGGGCGCCGCATTCCAGATCACCGACGACCTGCTGGACGTGACCGGCAGCCGCGAGTCCATGGGCAAGAGCGCCGGCAAAGACGCCAAGCAGGGCAAGGTCACGTATCCGTCGCTCCTGGGCATGGACGAAAGCAAGAAAGCCGCGCGCGAAGCCGTGAACGACGCGGTCGGCGCGTTGCTGCCGTTCAACAAAAAAGCCGAGCATTTAGTCGACCTCGCCGGGTTCATCCTGGCGCGGAAGAAGTAATTATTTTCCGAACCGCCGCTTGCGATTGGCCAGCGTCCCGATGGCCGTCTCGATGTCGGCACTCGTGAAATCCGGGAAGTGTTTCTCCAGGAATATCCATTCGGCGTACGCGCTCTGGAAGAGGAAGAAGTTGCTGGTGCGCTGTTCGCCCGAGGTGCGGATGATGAGGTCGATATCCGGCAGCAGCGGCTGGTCCATGGCCGCGCGGATGGCTTCCTCGGTGGCTCCGGCGGCATCCGGCAGTTTTTGGACGGCGCGCGTCACTTCGTCTTTCCCGCCGTAATCGATGGCCATGTGCAGGTGCAGTTTGATCTCGGCCGGCGGATCGGCGGCGACGTCTTCCAGCAATGTCTTCAGCGACGCCGGCATGCGGTCGGTGCGGCCGGAACGGATGAGTGCCACGCCGTTCTTCTTCAAATTCTCGCGTTCCTTGCGGATGTATTTCTCGAACAATTTCATCAGCTGTTCCACCTCCACTTTCTCGCGCTTCCAGTTCTCGGTGGAGAACGCCCAGAAGGTGAGCGTGCCCACCCGCGCGTCGGCGGCGCACCACTCCACGATGGCGTCGAAGTTCTCTGCAGATTGCTCGTGGCCCTTCCATGGCAGCATGCCGCGGTCCTTGGCCCAGCGGCGGTTGCCGTCCGGAATCAGCGCGATGTGCAGCGGTTTGTCGCTCATTTCAGCAGCTTCGGAAGACCCAGATGGAACCACGGCGTGTACTGTTCGGGGTTCGATTCGAAATCCTTGAGCAGTTTGTCGGTGGACATCCATTTCCAGTCCGATACCTCATCCGGGTTGGGCTGCACGTCGGCGTCCGGGCAGTAGCCGACCAGCATGGTCACGTATTCGTGTTCCACGCCTTTGCCGTTCGGGCACTCGGCGCGGTAGACGTAATCCGAGTGCGCAACCAGCGGCGTGGTGAAGCCCATCTCTTCCTTCAGGCGGCGCTCGCCGGCTTCGGCGGGGCTTTCGTCCGGAAACGGGTGACTGCAGGCGGTGTTGGCCCACACGCCGGCCCACAGCATTTTCTTGTCGCTGCGGCGCTGGATCAGAATCTCCTTCCGGCCGTTACGGAAGACGTACACCGAAAACGCGAGATGCAGCTTGCCTTTGCCGGTGTGAGCCTCCAGCAAATCGGCTTCGCCGAGCGGCGTGCCTTCTTCGTCGACGAGGGTGACGGTGCGGTCCATGAGTGTCCAGCATGCCGCGTGCCGTGTATGCAGGCAAATCGTTTCCCCTGGCCCGTTTCTGGCCTTTTTCGGCCATTTCAGGTACAATGGTCAGATTTCCCCGAACCTTTTATGCAGACACACACCCACTTCCGCTCGATGGTTACCCTGGGATTGGCCCTTGCCGTCGCGGCTTGCGTCGCCCTCGCAGCCCTCCTGCTGCGTGCTTCCGCCCCGCTCGACATCGACGTGGCCATGGCCGCCACGACCGTCCTGAACGCCACCGCCAACAACGACCTGCAGATCTTCCTGCGCGTCGACGGCATTACCGGCGCGGCCGACGAACTGAACCACCAGAACGACATCGTCGTGGACTCCTATTCGTTCGGCACCACCCGCACCCCGAACGCCGCATCGCCGACCATGAGCGACTTCATCGTCACCATGCCCGCCAACAAAACATCGTCCAAACTGATGGTCTACGCCGCCGGCAGCGTGAATATCTCCAAGGCCGTCCTGGTTGTCCGCCGCAAGGGCGCCACGCAGGACCTGGTCCGCTGGACGCTCACCGACGCCTTCCTGAGTTCGTTCAAGACCGTGGGCAACACCCATGGCGACGGCGTGCAGGACCAGGTGGGCATCACGTTCGGCAAAGTGGAGGCCGAGTACCGCCAGTTCATGCCCGACGGAACCTACGGCGACGCAGTCAAAACCGGATGGGACCGCCGCTCGAACAAGCCCGTCCCGGTCAAATAGCCTGAAAAATGCAGGCTGCGCTACCAGCTTAACGCTTGGCCAGCATCTCCATTTTCTTCTGCTGCTCCGCCACGTTGCGTGACGTGACCTTCGCGGCGACGTCCAGTTTGCGGCGGCGCACGAGTTCGGTGGCGCGGTAAAGGCTCTCGAACGTTCCGGCGTCGATCCACTCGTCGTCCAGGATCGTGGCCTTGGCTTCGCCGTTCTCCACGTACCACTTGCTGACGTCGGTGATCTCCAATTCACCGCGGGCCGAAGGCTTCAGATTCTTGATGATGTCGAAGCAGCGCGCGTCGTACACGTAGCAGCCGGTGACGGCCAGGTTGCTCTTGGGCTTCAGCGGCTTCTCTTCGATTCCCGTAACTTTGTCGCCGTCCATGGTCGCCACGCCGAAGCGCTTGCAGTCCTCCAGCTCTTTTACGAACAAGTGTGCGCCGCCCTTGAAGTCGCGGATGACGGAGGCGATGTCGCCGAAGAACACGTTGTCGCCCAGAATCACGCAACAGTCGTCGCCGGCGGCGAACTTCTCGGCCAGGCCGAGGGCCTGCGCGATGCCGGACGGCGTGTCCTGCACTTTGTAGGCGAATGAGCAGTCCATCTTGGCGCCGGAACCCAGGTAGTCGGTGATCTGTCCCATGTTCTCGGAACCCGTGACGATGGCGATGTCGTGGATGCCCGCGCCGCGCATGATGTCCAGCGGGTACTCGATCAGCGGACGGTCGTAGACCGGCAACAAACTTTTATTCGTCACATCGGTCAGCGGCTTGAGCCGTGAACCCGTTCCGCCGCAAATGAGGACGCCTTTCATAGGGAACGAATTCTAGCGCCGAGGGCTGCGGTAAGCCATAGGAAATACAAATGGGACTCCCGTGACTCCAAGGACTCCCGGGACTCCAAAGAATGGCTTTCTTTGGAGTCTTTGGTGTCGTCGGAGTTTTCGGAGTCTCTCCGGTAATCCTTTGGTGCCCGAACTGTAATCTTTGGGGTAGTATTGGACTCCCATGAACATCCTGGTTACCGGCGGCGCCGGATTCATCGGCTCGCACTTCGTCCTCCGGCACCGTCAGTTGCACCCGGCCGACGGCATCGTGGTGGTGGATGCCATGCGCCACGGCGCCGACAAGAATTACCTGGAACCCGCCCTGGACGGCATCACGTTCGTGGAAGGGGACATCGCCGACGTGGAACTCATGCACAAGCTGGTGAAGCAGTATCTCATCGACGTGGTGGTGAACTTCGCCGCCGAGACGCACGTGGACCGCAGCATCGAGAACCCGGTGCCGTTCCTGCACAGCAACGTGGTCGGCGTGCAGAGCCTCATCGAAGTCTGCCGCCGCAGGCCCGACACCCTGCTCATGCACATCTCCACCGACGAAGTGTACGGCGACGTGCAGGATGGCGAGCGGCCCAAGGAGCTCGGTGACCCGCTGATGCCCAGTTCGCCGTACGCGGCCAGCAAGGGTGCCGGCGACCTGCTCATCCATGCCGCGGTGCGTACGTACGGCATCCGCGCCCGCATCTCGCGCTGCACCAACAACTACGGCCCGCACCAGGCGGCCGAGAAATTCATCCCCACCGTCATCCGCCGCGCTTTAGCGAATCAGCCGGTACCCATTTACGCCAAGGGCGAGAACAAGCGCGACTGGCTGTACGTCACCGACCATACCGACGCCATCGAGGCGGTCATCCGTGCGGAGGACGGCGACGGAAAAATCTTCCATGTGTCGGCCGACGG
>DAORHV010000021.1:0-9893 GCA_035438175.1 Candidatus Peribacteria bacterium | reverse complement strand
GGGTGTACGACAATGTGGCCTCACGCCGCATGCGGTGCGGAGACGGAGCGTGCCGGATTTAGTTCATCATTTCGGGAAGGGATGTGGAGCTGCCATTTGCCGCAGACACGCACGAACAATCTTTTCCGAACGGCTGGCCGATCTTGCACGTTTGGCCCGCAGGGCAGGCTCCGCCGCACTGGTAGGAGGGACTGTTACCGTTTTGGAATGCTCCGCAATTCACCGGAGGCGTGGTGGGCAACGTGGGATCCGGGGCACAGAGACATGCCTGGCCTCCAAACGCCTGACCGGGCTGGCAAACCTGTCCGAAACCGCAGGCGCCGCCGCACGAAGGGAACTCCGCGCCGGTCGGGGCGTAGGAACCGCACAGTGCCGGAGGCGTGGTGGGTAACGAGGGATCCGGGGCACAAATACATGCTCTTCCAAACGGCTGCGTTCCGGATTGGCAGATCTGTCCGAAGCCGCAGGCTCCGCCGCACTGGGGAGCACTCTGGCCCTGGGGTTGATATTCACCGCACTCCAACGGGCGAGTCGTGGGCAGGCCGGCGGACGACGGAGTTACCGCAGTGGGCGCCAGCAGCGTGGCTTTCATGGGAACCTGGAACACCGCAGCCGCTCCGGCGGCGACGCTCACGGAAGCGAATGCAAGCGCGAACATGTATGCGTTGTGACGGCTGGAAGACATAACGAAAAGGATGTGGGGAATATCCTCCATAGTAAGCGGTTGCACGCAATCTACAAGCTCTTTTGCACCACTTCACAGCCAGCGCATGCGGATTTAATCGGCGCCCGATCCGGGATCTGGCTTGGTGACGACCGGCAAATGCGGTACCGGACCGGACCCGAGCGTGGCCGGAATGAGGATGCCGATGGCGGCCGTGGTAGCCGTACGAACGACGTCGGGATTGGCCGAGCGAAAACGGCTGAAGTGCATGCGCAGCGCGATGGTCGGTTCGAACGCCGTTTCGCCTTTGGCGACCATCATGCGCGTGATCGCGCCGCCCACGGCGGCGGCGTTGTCCGGACTCTGAACAGTCCACCAGGCACGCATGGCTGCCTCGAACCCCAGCACGGCATCCGTGATGGCGGGCGGCGTGGCGGGCTTCGGCGGACCCTTGGGTTCGGCGGCAATGGCTTCAGCGCCGGTATCGGCTGTCTCCGTGGCGGCGGCTTCGGTTTCGTTGGGCATAGCGCCGCATGCTAAATCATGGAAACAAGATGTCAAGAAATGCACTGAATGCGGTCCCAGGCCGCTTATTTACAGAAATTTATAAATATTGTATAATATACGATATGGCTATCGAAGTACTAGAAGCCGATTTGCAGGCCACTCCCGGCGAAGGAACCATCGCCAGGGCGCTGAATAACTTCCACGGACGCATCCGGGGCGGGTATAAGCGCCGCTTGTTGAATACGGCCATGGCCGACAAACCGATGCGGGAAGTCATGAGCGGCGGGGCCGACGACGCGCAGAAACACTCCGAACTGCGGCTGAACCAAACACTGCGCCAGTTCTACGAGACCATCGACACGCTCCTGGAAGGACTCGGAATCACCGGCGAGCGCGCCGAGCAGCTGGCCAAGGTGGCGGGCAGCGGCGCACGCAAGCTCGCGCCCGAAGAGCAGGCGGCTTTGACCGAATACGAGCGCGTGGGCGTTGAAGTCTATCGCGCCCTGAAGCTGATGGGTTACACGGATTCGGACATCGTCGGATGACAAGAGCGGCGGCGTGGGATAGCATGGTCCGCTCATGGACAACGCCCCCCGCCCTCCGGAGCCGCATCGCATCGAGCAGCTGCGCGATGTCTGCGGGCAGCTTTCGCAGGCGATGGCGGCGCTCACCACCGCGGAGCAAGACGAGGCGGCGGCCTTGTTACGCGAGCGCGTCGCCGGATACCGCGTGCGGCTGGCGGCATTGGGGGTGACCGCGGACGCGGCCGACCGGATTTTCGCCGAACACCCGCTCTATTACCTGAATGCCGAACTCTATGCCGAAAGCATGGCTTCCCGGCTGCTTGCCGCCGCCGAGGAGGAGATTCCCACCAGGCAACAGTTCCGCGCCCACGTGGGCGAACACACCGACGGCACCATCCGCCTCGACACGCTCGCAAACGTGCTGCAGCCGGAGTACGCCGCACCGGCGTCATCGCAAGCCGTGATCCGGCGGTACCAGCATGTGGTCGGCGTCCTGACCGCAACGGCCATCTCGCTGGGTGCGCTTCAGGCCGTGCGCGGAGCCTTGGCCGCCGAGACGCGGACGTGACTGCCCCAAGCCGGGAAGAGTTCCCACTCGGGGCCGGACTTCGCTACAGTACCGGCGTGATCATCCTGTTTTACAAATACGTGCCGGTTCCCGATGCGGTCGCCGAAGCCGATTCGCAGCGAGTGTTGTGCAAGGGACTCGGACTGAAAGGCCGCGTGCTCATCGGCAACGAGGGAATCAACGGCACGTGCTGCGGCGACGCAGAAGCGGTGAACAAGTACATGGCGGCCATGCGCGCGCACCCGCTCTTCTCGGACATGGAATTCAAGCAGTGGGACAGCGACGAAGCCGTCTTCACCAAGATGTTCGTGCGCGTGCGCAACGAAGTGGTGACGCTGCGCTCCGACGTGAATCTGGAGAACAAAGCACCCTACATCTCCCCCGCCGATCTGCATGCCGAACTGGAGCGCGGCGAGGATCTGGTGCTCATCGACATGCGCAACGACTACGAAGCTCGCATCGGCAAATTCCGCAACGCGGTCACGCTGCCCATGCAGAACTTCCGCGACTTGCCGACGCTGCTCAATCACCTGGAAGCACTGAAAGGCAAGCGCGTGGTGACGTACTGCACCGGCGGCATCCGTTGCGAGAAGGCCAGCGCGTTGCTGCGCCAGAGCGGATTCTCGGACGTGCGCCAGCTGGAGGGCGGCATCATCCGGTACTGCGAGCAATTCCCGGACGGCCACTTCCTGGGGTCGTGCTTCGTGTTCGACCGCCGTCTGCGCGTGCGCTACCAGGGTAAGAACGAGCCGGTGTATCTGACGGAGTGCTCGTACTGCAAGACGCCGTGCGACCGCTACCGCGATTGCGCGGACAACGCTTGCCATGACTTGTACATCTGCTGCGAAGCGTGTGAAAAGACCCACGCCGGACTGTGCGCGGCGCATCCGCTGCCCGTAGCCTAGTGTGGCCTAAATGCTGCGCTGAACCGGGAAGAGCGTTTTTCGCCGAAGGTACACGGCCACGATGAGAATGACGCCGAACAGAATCAGGCGCACCGGGCCGATGAGTTCGTAGGGCATGGGAACGAAGCGCAGACCTTCTTTCAGCAACGTCAGCACCGTCACCGATGCGGCCACGCCCCACACGCTGCCGGGCAGTCCGGCCACCACGCACATCACGAAGAAGATGGTGTTGGCGAACGAGAAGTCGCTGGGGTGCAGCAAGTTGATGTACTGCGGGAACAGGAAGTTGCTCAGAAACGCGCCGATGCCGGCGATCTGGAACGCCAGCAGGTGCGTGCGCTTACGGTTGATGCCGAGCGCCTGAGCATGCCATTCGTTCTCGGCCAGCGCCGCGAGTTCCCGGCCGACCGGTCCGCGGTTCACGCGCCACAGGAAGAACAGCCATGCCGCCGCGACGATGCCGGCGCCGATGGCGAACGCGGGCAGGCTTTCGAGTCCCGGGAACCGCGGGATACCCGGAATACCCAGCGCCCCGCGCGTGACCGGACCCGAGTTCAGCACCACGGCCAGGAACACCAGGTGCACCGCGATGCTCAGGATGCCCAGTCCGTCCGGATCCAGCCGGAACGAGAGCCAAGCGAAGAACGCCGAAACGGCTTGGGAAAGAGCAAAACCCACAAGTACCGCCAGCAGCCAGTTGTGCGTGAAGTACAGCGTGGCGAACGTGCCGTAGGCGGCCGACAGCGACACCGCCAGCGGTCCGAAGTGCAGGATTTTTCCTTTGCCGAGCACGAGGTTGAATCCGGTGACCGACGGAATGGACACCGCGACGACGGCCAGCAAGTGGAGGAAGAAATCCATCAGGCGATGCGAACGCGGGAACCGAACACGCCCTGCGGGCGGAACAGCAGCACGATGATGATGACGATGAGCGCGACCGCGCTCTGGTAGCCGGCCGGAATGTAATACCCGAACCACGGCACGCCCACGGCCAGCTGCTCCAGCAACGCGATGACGTACGCGGCGGCGATGGTGCCCCACAAGCTGTTCTTGCCGCCGGCGATCAGCGCGGCGTAGGCCTTGATGGTGATGGGGAAACCCAGCACCGGCGTCAGGCTCTGGTCGATGCCGACGTAGATGCCCGCGAACGCCGCCAGTACGCCGCTGACCACGAACAGGACGCGGTGCAGCAATGCCGAGTTGATTCCCAGGCTTTGCGCCGCGCTGGGGTGCTGGACGGTGGCGCGGATGGCGCGGCCGTAGCGCGTTGCATGCAGCACCCAGGCCACGAAACACAACGACGCGACCGTGAGCACGATGAGCGCGACCTGCTCCAGCGAAATGGTGGCGCCCAGGAACGGCATCTGGCGCTTGGCGCCTTCCAGGATGCTGCGCGGATGTTCCTCGAACAGCAGCAGGATGAGGCCGTCGAGGATCATGCTCAGCGCGATGGTGGTGACCAGCGGCAGGAAGCGGTGGCGCTGGTAGTACGGCGCCACGAAGAACTCGAAGCTGAGCCAGGTGACGATTGCCGCGATGACGACTCCTCCGGCAATGGAAAGCGGCAGCGGCAGATGCGCCTGGCGGTAGAACCACCACGTCGTGTAGCCGCCGACGAGTGCCAGCTGGCCGAGCGCCAGGTTGAACACGCGCAGAACGCCGTACACCAGCGAAAGTCCGCCGGCCATGAGTGCGGCGAACGAACCGGCGATGAGCGCGTTCAAGAGCAACTGCATTGCCGCCAACTCTAGCTCCAGGCGGCCGCGCTGTCATGCATGAAGAGAGCCGGGACTCCCCGGCTCTCTGGTCTGGAAGGCGATGCAAACGGTTTACTGGAGCGGGATGAGTTCGGACTGCTCGAGCACACCGGCCTTGAACTGCTTCATGGCGAACGGCACGCCCTTCACGTCGCCGTTGGAGTCGAACGAGAAGGTGCCGATGATGCCGTCGTAGGACTTGAGGGCGTACAGGGCATCCTTGATCTTCGCGCCGTCGGTGCCGACCTGGCCGATGGTCTGGGCCAGGACTTTGGTGGCGTCGTAGGCGGCCGCGCCGAAGAACGAACCGTACTGCGGATCGCCGTAGGCGGACTCGAACTGGGTCACGAACGCGCCTGCACGGGCGTCGGTCTTGGTCAGTGTCGGGATGGACAGCGGCTTCAGGCCTTCCACCGCCTCGGCGGCGTTCTTGCCCAGGTTCACCGAGTCGGCGACGTCGGTGCCGACGATCTGCTGCTTCAGGCCCAGCTCACGCAGCTGCTTGGCCATCTCGGCGACCGTGGAGTCGGACTGGCCGTTGGCCAGGAACACGTCGAAGTCGGTGCCCTTCAGACGCGTGACCAGCGAGCGGTAATCCTTGGTGCCGGGCTCGACCGTCTCGTTGAAGACGACGGTCATGCCGGCCGGCAGGTTGGCGTTCACGCTGGTGAGAATGCCCTGGCAGAAGTCCGTGTTCTCGCTGATGATCGCGAGTTTCTTGAATCCGGCCTTGGCGAAGTACGCACCGAAGGCTTTGCCTTTCAGAGCGTCGCTCGGGTAGTCGCGGAAGACGTAGTCACCGGCCTTGGTGACGTCGGGGCTGCTGCTGACCGGCGAGAGCAGGACGACATGCGCGGCCTCGGCGATGGGTGCGGCGGCGAGCGTTTCGCCGGAGCACTGTCCGCCGATGATGGCGACGACCTTGTCCACGTTCACCAGCTTGCGGGCGGCGCTGGCGGCGTCGGCACCGTTGCAGCGGCTGTCCTCGGCGATGAGCTCGATCTGCTTTCCGCCGATGCCTCCGGCGGCGTTCAGTTCAGCGACGGCCATGCGGACGCCGTTGAGGGTGTCGGCGCCCAGGCCGGCGATGTCGCCGCTGAGCGGACCCATGTATCCCAGTTTGACGGTCTGCGGTGCGGCAGCGCCGTTGCAGCCTGCAAAGAGGACCGCAGACAGCACCACCAAGGAAAGAGAGTTCTTCATGGAAGTGGGGAGAAAAAGGAACTTTCCGATTGTTGCGAAGCCGCATCGCAGCCACAAGCGCGTTTTAGCATCTTGGCTGGCCGGCGCGGCACAGCTGCATTGACAAAAATAAAAAAAGAACTAGGGTATACGCTCAAATGACACTGGAAAGAACCTCCGCCGGCGGTCCTCCCGGTCCCGACGTGCCGCCGCAAGACGTTGCATTGCTGCAATCCTTCGGGAATTTTGCGGGATATATCCGCGCCGTCAGCACACCCAATACCAAGCTCGTTTCGGGCGGCAGCGGCACCATCCGCCGCGTGCTTGCAGCGAATGCCGAACACCACCTCATTACGGTGAATACCATCCGCCGCCAGGGTGAAAGCATCCGCGACGGTGGCGACTACGTGGAGACCATGCCGTTGCCGTTGCCTACCGACCGCAGCGGCGTGCTTGGCTACATGGAATTCAACGCCGATGTAAACAAAAAACCAGGCGTAGCGGACATCTCGGTGCTGCAGCGCGGCAGGCCGGCGGTCACCAAGGACTACGGTCCGCTGACGCTCATCGAGCCAGCCAGTCCGCTGTGGGGTTTTGCACCGGTGCTGCAGAATTGCGTGCAGCAGTGGGCCAACCATTGCGCACGTGAAATGGCCGTGAAAGCTGGCGGCGGACAGCGTGGCGCCGAACTGTTGTTTGCCGAAACCCACTTCAACTATCTGGAACCCGAGAACTGGGGACGTGCGATGCTGAATCCGGGCAAAGCGGTCCCTCTACCGGCCGGCAATCCGTTCGCGCCGCTCATGGCGCTGTGCGTCCGGCTGCAAGAGCGTGAAGACCGGCTGGTGTTGTACCGCGCGCTCGGTTTGGAAATGATGAAAATCACGTACGCCATCCGCCTGCGGCACGTTGCCGATCCGCGCGGCATGGGGCTGCGCCCGAGTCCGGTTACGCACGAAAAACCCGAACTGCTGACGTTGGCCCAGGCGCACGCCGAACACGACGTGACTTCTTCCGAGCGCGCACGCGACTTGTCGGCAGGCGTGCACCACTCGCTGGTACGCGTGCTCGGGACACTCTATAAGACACCGGGGTCGCGCTAAGACTCAGCTGGCGACTTCCAGCGCATGGAACTGTTTGCCGAACTCTCTTCCTTCCGGTCCGGTCACGCGGCCGGACAGAACGTATGCGTCCATGGCGCCAAAGAATGTCGCGGATTCTTCGGCCGGCGTATTGCGCAGCAGCTTGGCCACCGCCGGGGCGCTGATATTCAATTCCATTAGCACCAGATCACGGACTTTGTCGTGACCCGCTTTGCGCATGAGTGCGAGCATCGGCTTGGGGAGCAGGCCGGCTGCCACCAACGCCGGCTCCAGATCTTTCACGGCCGCGCGCATGTCGAAATAATAGTTGCCGCCGTACTCGATGTGCCTCTGGTTGATGGAAATGCTGCTGGAGTCACCACGGCTTTCATCGGTTTGCATCACGAGTCCAAGCGGCTGGGCAATGGCTGCACGGTCGCCGGGCTGCAGTGCATCGATGTCGGCCAGGTGCATGGCGTACAGGCGGGCAACGCGGTCGCCGGCGAACTCCAGCGTACGCGGCTTGAGGTATGGCGGACGCATCACCTCGGTGAGCTCCGGCGACTTCACGGTGGACACCAGGGCGGCACGGTACTGGCGGACCAGGTCGTTCACTCCCTTGGTCGCTTCGGCGAGTTCCTCTGCGCCGTTACCGGACTTGGGCGCTGAACGCACGCGGCCGACCGCATCGAAATACGTCCGCAATGCGTCCACGAGGGCTTTGCGCCGGTCGGCGGGTAAGTCGTTGATATCCGCCACGCTGATATTGAACAGACGCGGAACGAGGTCCAGCATGCGGCTGACGCCGATCCTGCGCTGAGCCTCCTCGCTGACACCCCCAACCTCGGTGGCGGGAACGCTGGCATCTTCCAGCAACTGGGCGAAATCATCGTCCAGGCGCACCGAAGGCTTTTTGTCACCGGTTTTAAACATGCGACATATATTACTATAATTCTTTTATTTGTCAATTACCCGCTCAGGAGGCCGGATCGGCCCCGAAGTAGATTTCCTTCAGCTTCCGGTTGCCGTGGATCTCGTCGGGCTTTCCTTCCAGCACCACCTCGCCGACGTCCAGGACGATGACGCGGTCGCAGATGCTGCGGATGAACGGCAGATCGTGCTCGATGATGACGACTGTGCGGCCTTCCTGCTTCAGACGCTTGATGAGATCCGACACCTGGCCGGTCATTTTGGGCGACACGCCGGCGGTGGGTTCGTCGAGCAGGAACAGCTCCTTCTGCGATGCGAAGGTGCGCGCGATTTCCAGCAAGCGCATCTGGCCTCCCGACAGCGAGCTGGCCTTCTTCTTGGCGTGGTCCTGCAGATGGACCATCTTCAGGGTGTCGCGCACGCGCGCATGCAGGTCGCCGAGCGCCATGCGCTGCTCCTTGGGCAGAGACTCGAGCGCCACCAGCACGTTCTCTTCCAGCGTCATGTCGCGGAAGATGCCGAAGTTCTGGAACACGCGGC
The DNA here is from genome assembly GCA_035438175.1 of Candidatus Peribacteria bacterium. GTDB lineage: Bacteria > Patescibacteriota > Gracilibacteria > Peribacterales > Peribacteraceae > DAORHV01. Next base: position 1,234 of record DAORHV010000021.1, on the reverse strand, counting down.
CGATGCCGATGCGCGCACGCTGGCTGGGCGACAGCGCGGTAATGTCGGCATCTTTCAATCCGATGCTGCCGGAACTCGGCTTCAGAAAGCCGCACAGCACGTTGAAGAACGTGGTCTTGCCCGAACCGTTGGGGCCGATGAGCCCGACGACCTCGCCGGGCTGCACGGCTATAGTCACGCCATGCAGGATGCGCTGCGCATTGATGGAGAACGAAACGTTCTTGACGGAGAGGATGGGTGCCACGCCGACTACGGTACCAGAATGCGGCCCGCTAGCCGAGCAGCCGCGCGGCGGCGGTCAGCACGTGCCACACGATCTGCTCGGGCGCCATGTGCTCCAGCACCTCGGCTTCCCCGGCCAGGGCCCGTCGCAGGGCGGCGTGCAGCGGGTCGTCGTCCAGGGACAGTAGTACGCGCAATTCGGGCGGCAGGGCGATATCGGCCAGACGGCGGCGGGCTTTTTCATGCAGGCCGCTGATTTCACGCATGGCCTCAAGACTGGTGGCCTGGAGCGGGAAGACGGCGGGGAGCGCGCGCTCGACCAGGAGTACGGTGGAAGGACAGGCGTTGGTACGGGTGGACATGGAAGATTTGGGAAACGAAAAAGGCCGCCCTGCGCGAGGACGGATGGTTGGACAGCACCAATCCCCTCGCTAGGAAGCGATGGTAATAATGATGCTGACGGCGGCGGCGCGGCGGCGCATTGCCGGCGCAATGTACGAGTGCGCGGCGGATGCGTCAATGTCCGGCAGAAAGCATGTGTTTACACGGCATACGCAAGCCGAAAAAACGCCCTTGCCCGACGGGGTCATCCGAGGCGTATGCTGCGTCCATGAAGACCAAGAGCACCCGCATGCCCTCGCCCATCGGGACGCTGGAAATCACCGCCACCGAAACGCATATCCGCTCGGTCTCGCTGGCGCGGGGCAAAGCAGCGGGAATGGCTGCCGTCAACGACCCGCTGCTCGGCGAGTGCGTACGTCAGCTGAAGGAATACTTCGACGGCAAACGCGAGAACTTCGAACTGCCGCTGGACCCCGAAGGCACGCCGTTCCAGAAACTGGCGTGGTTCGCACTCACCTGCATCGAGCGCGGGAAGCTGGCCTCGTACGGACAAGTGGCGCGCGCCATCGGCAAAGAAAAAGCCATGCGCGCGGTGGGCACCGCCTGCAAGAAAAACCCCATTTTGCTCATGATCCCCTGCCACCGCGTCATTGCCGGCAACGGACGATTG
>DAORHV010000020.1:0-10024 GCA_035438175.1 Candidatus Peribacteria bacterium | reverse complement strand
CGCCGTTCGATCCGCGCCTGCTGACCAAGGTCTCGGTGGCGGTCGCCAAAGCAGCCATGGAGACGGGTGCAGCAAGAATCACCATCGATCTGAAGGCGTACGAAAAGTCGCTGCCGGGACTGCTGGATTAGGCCGCGCTGCCTTGGCTCGCGCGCACGGCCTCCGCATGGCGGACCACCATGCGCTTGCCGGGTTTCCAGTAGATATCCGGAATCTCCACGCCGAATCCCGGATCCAAGCCGGCTTCTTTCAGCAATTCCTGCAGGTGTCCGTCGCGGATGGCGGTGGAATACAGATTGAATTCCGGATCGTACCGCAGCAGATAATCACCCCGGTCGTCGTGCGGATGAATGTTCGCGTTCAGCACCAGCGCACCGTGGGGTGCCAGGACGGACGCAGCATTGTTGATGGTCGCGCGGTACAACGCGTCGGTGGCCGGCGCGTCCAACGCAGCCGCTTCGGTCAGCGCGACGTTGAAGGCCATGGTGTAGTCGATGAGCAGCAGATCCACGGAGCCCGGCCGCAGCGCGACGGTGTTCATGTCGCCGGCCACCAGCTCCACGTCCATCATCCCGCGCTCCTCGGCGAAGTGCTTGTGCCTGGCCAGGCGGCCTGCATCGCGTTCGACCACCGCGATGCGGTCGTTCAGAATCTGGTCGGGACGTTCGTGCGCCAGGAAATCGGCGGCATCCTCCAGGTTGCGGACGGTGGCCGAACCGAACATCGCGAAGCGGATGGGGTCGGGCCGGCGGAGCACGTCGCCCACGCGGTCGCGCACGATCTCCATGGCTTGCTGCAGATACCGGCGTTTCGCCAATCCGAATCCCTGGGTGTCGTACAGCAAAAAATACTCCCCGGTGGGTTGCGGCCTGCTTGGGACGCCTTTCTTCATTATTGGTATAATACGTTCTTTTGTTTTTTTGTCAATTAAGCCGGAATCTCGTTCCAGGCCGAACGGGTGGCGCTAAACGCCAAGAGAAGCAGGCATCCGCCGACCACGCCGCTGACGCCCAGCGCGTACGGAATCATCCGCGCGTCGGCCAGTGCGCCAACGAACGGCGACGCGATGACGAACAGCAGCCGGCTGAAAAATGAGCGCACCGACAGCACCGTGGCACGCACGTCGGAGGTGGTCATGCGGTTGATGAGATCGGCGGTGAGCGGGCCAACGAAGTGCCACGCCAGGCGGCTGACGAGGAAGAGCGTGAGCAGGAATTGTGCCGGCGGCAGGCTGAGCGACAGGAAGCACGTCACGACCATGACGGCCGGAATGATGAGCAGCAGCCGGTCGTCGATGCGCTTCTCGAACCACGGCACCGACTTGGCCGCGAACGCGCCGGCCGCCACCGTGACGGCGTGCGTGAGTCCGAACAACGCCACCGGCACGCCGACCAGCGTTTGGTACGGCTGGAAGAACCAGAAGAAGATGAGCGACATGCACGAAATAAGTCCGTAGGTAAGAATCACCATGCGCAGGCCTTTGTGTTTGAAAAGCGCGTGCGACGATGCATCCAGAATCGTTTTCCAGTGCTTGGGTTCGACGGGTTTGTGGCGCTTGGGTTCCACGAGCGACGCTGCGGTGAGCACGGCCAGCCCCATGGGAACGGCGGTGATCCACAGCGGCAGCGCCAGGCTGACGGCGCCGAGCAAGCCGCCGAGAATGCCGCTGAGCGCTTCGGTGTTGAATTCCAAAAACGACTGGTTGCCGGCGATGCGCCGGTACTCGCGCTCACGGCCGAGTTCCAGCAGCGTGTCGTACGTCATGGCTTCGATGGTTCCGGAGAGCAGGCTGGACCCGGTGCCGATGAGCACCTCGGCGCAGAGGAACTGCCAGAACGTTCCGCCCAGCGCGTAGACGATGTACGCCGCGAAGCCGAAGCATGCGCCGAGCACGATGGTGTTCTTGCGGCCCCAGCGGTCGGCCAGATAGCCGGTGGGAATTTCCAGCACGAACACCGTGAGCGCGAAGCCCGACTGCAGCAGCATGATCTGTGTCAGGTCGAGTCCGTGTGCCCGCCAGAACAGCACGATAATGGGGATGACGAACAGCGCCTGCGTGAACGCCTGGATGGCGTACAGTTTGGGAATGTTCGACGATGCGGACGGCGCGGCCCTCATGCCCGCAGTCTAGCGGCCCGTTTTGTCGTTCACACTGAACTTGTGACTGTAGTTCAGTTCGGGAATGGTGGCGTCCACGTCCACGGCTTCGGCGGCCAGCGACTTCTTGAGCAGGCGCAGACACACGGTGGATTCCTCCAGCTGGCGCTCGATGGCCGAGATCTCCTGGTGGATGGTGAGCTTGCGCTGTCCGCGCTTGCTGAGCACGGCCATCTCGGCATCGTCCTCCTGGGTCTCGCCCATGGAGTTCACGATGACGCCGATGATGAGGTTCATGACGATCATGGTGCCGATGACGATGAACGTGACGAAGTACGCGGCCACGATCCACTCGGGAACCGACGAGCCGTCGACCACGCGCATCTGGGCTTCCATGAGGTTCACCCAGCCTTCCAGCGTGAGCGTGGTGAAGAGCGCGAGCAACGAGTGGGGCAGCGTACCGAAGTGCACCGGGTCGATGTCGTGGAACAGCACGGTGCCGATGACGCCGTACATGTAGAAGTGCATGGAGAGCAGCAGCGCGATGCTGCCGATGGACGGCAGGCTCCTAAGCAGCGAGTTCACGATGAACTGCAACTGGGGCAGGTCGATGAGGCGCAGGATGCGCACCGTGCGCACCACGCGCAGCAGACGCACGACGCGGACCAATCGCAGCACGGCGAAGAATTCGCTGTGGAGCGGCATGAGCAACACCACGATGATGGCGAAGTCGAACAGGTTCCATCCGTCCATGAAGAAGCGCCACGGCTGGCGGCCGTAGGCCAGGATGCGCAGCACGATTTCCACGGTGAAGATCCAGAGGATCGCGGCGTTGATCACGTCGAACAGCAGCGGGTGACTGTCGATGATATCCGGGTAGGTTTCCAATCCGACCAAGCCGGCGGCCACGATGATGGCGCCGAACACGATGAGCTGGAACATGCTCGATTCAACGACGTCGCGGACGGTGCGGATGCGGGACAACATGGGTGTGGGTTTGGATTGGGTTCGGACGTATCCGGCCATTGTATCATGAAACACGTTTCGCGTGAAGATTGAGCGCAAAGAGAGCAGAATAGTTGACTCTGATTTATAAATAGTTTCTAATGCGCACATGCCCATTTCAAGCCACAAGCAGCCGCTATTCGGCGGCGCGCTCCACACCCTCGTTTCCGACCGTTCGGCCGGCATCGTGCACCCCGATCATCCGGACTTCGCGCAGCGCATCGACGAACTGCGTGCCGAAAGCGGCGCCGACGTGATCCTGGCCCAGGCATTGGAAATGAAGACAGGCATCGCCGACCTGCGCGCCGGCGCTCCGTTGGAGGCGGGCAAGGTGCCCGGATTCATCCGCACCAAAGACAAGGCCGACGGCGTGATTTTCCCGGCCGGCGGCATCGAGGTGGACCAGGTCCGCAAAAAAACGGCGGCCCTGCTGATGGTCGGCGATTCGCCGGGCGTCACGGTGTACGACATGGACAACGACGTGATCGGATTCCTGAACGGCAGCATGGAATGCTTAGACCCCGCCGACGGCGGCGACGGCATCGTGACCAAACTGCTGGCGATGCTGAAAGCAACGGGCAGCGACCCGCGCTCCATCCGCATGGCGGTGTCGGCCTGCGCGCAGGCGTGCTGCTTCGGCTACGACATGAGCACCGCGCAGAACGCTCCGCGGCACGCGCGCCTCACCGGCCGCTACGGCGCGGATGTCATCACGCCCGCAATCACGTACCCGCCGCGCACCGGCAACGGCATCGATCTGCCGCTCATCGCCAAGCGCCAGGCCGAACTGGCCGGCGTGGACCCGGCGCACGTGACGATCGATCCGCTGTGCACCAGCCACGACGGCGTGGACCTTGCGACGCTGACCGTCGGCATGGCCGTGGACCCGGCCGGACAGGGCCGATTCTATTCGGGCGTGCGCGGCGCGACGATGGGTGCCAAGCAAACGCCGCCGGTGAAATGGAACCAGCGCGGCGCGATGATGGTGTGGGCCTGACGAACTCTCCCAACGGAAAAGAGTTGAGTGCGTTGTTACGGCGAACCCGGATTACTGGACCATGACGGCGTACGCCACGTCGATGAACGGCGTGGGCTGGCCGAGCAATCCGGCGACCTGGCGGCCCGGCACGTACGCGGTGGATGCGCGCTCAAGCAATTGGATCAGCTTATCGACTTCGGCTTCATTTTTATCTTGCTGCTCGAAGGCGCCGAGCGCGGCCGACAAACCGAGTGAAGTCATCTGGCGCGTGGTGTCGTAAGCGGCCAGACCCTGGGCCTGGGGCAGAAGGGCACTGATGGACTTCTTGGCTTCCAGTCCGGAGATTTCACGCTTCAGGAGCAACGCGTCCAAACCGGCCACTTCGGTGCGCGCACTGCGCAGGGTCGTCGGCGATTGCACGACCACCACGAACGCGAGCACTCCGGCCACGATGAGGTTGGAGAACACGGCGAGGAACGCGCCGACCACCACCCACTGGTACTTGCGCATGCGCAGCGCGTTGTATTTTTCCACCACCGCGAACCGGAGGTTGGTTTCGCGGCGGATGTCGAGATCCGGCACGAAGATGAGCGACTGGAGTTTGGTCTTCATCGTCTCGCCCGGCTGCCAGGCGGCCAGGAGCTTCTCGGTCGCCTGGGCCAGCGCGGCATCGGCGGCTTCTTTCTTCATGCCCAACGCGGCGGCCACGCGGTCGTTCGGGAAGCCCATGAGCAACGACAGGATCAGCAGACGCTGGTCGGCGACCGACAGGGTCCACATGGATTCGTGCAGCGACGAGACGGAATGCTTTTCGTCGTCGTTCAGCCAGGCGAGGCTGGGGATGTACACGCTGTCCAGGTCGGCCTCGTTGCCGGCCATCGCTTTGCCGAGTGCCTTGTCGGCGGTCTCGATGAGCAACGACAGCGACAGCGAACCGAACCACCACAGCGACATGGCGCGGCCGAGCACGTCCAGGTACAGCTCGCTCATGAGCGTCTGGGCGGTGCCGAGCGAACCCGTGCGGTGGTAGAGATAGGCGTAGAAGAGTTCCTTGGTGTCGTCGACGAACGTGAGGTAGTCCTTGGCGCCCTTTTTCAACACGGCCAGGTCGAGCACCTTGTGCTCGGATTCGACCGGAGTCGGGATGACTCCCGCTACGACGTCGCCGGTGAGGGTGATTGCATCAGCCATGATTAGTTACGCCGGGAGGAAGCGACGCTCGACGACAGGCTGGCGTGGCTGCTGACGGTCGAGAAGGAGGATGCGAAGGGATACCACACGGCGGAAGCGCTGCTGGCGTTGTCCGGATACCAGATGACGGGGGCACTGCTGGAGCTGGCACTGGACGGAGCCGCCGGATGGCCGATGAAAGAACTGCTTACGGATGAGATCGGATACCAGATGACCGACGGAGCGCTGCTGGCGCTGCTCACCGCGGACGGGGGATACCATGTCGCCGAGGTGCTGCTGGAGGCCGACGGCACGTTGTTCGAAGGAGTACCGACCGGCGCGAACAATCCGTGGAACCAATCCACGACGCCCAAGTCTTCCATAAAGCCTCCGACCCGCGAGATCACGTTGCGGTTGCGGACGGCGCCTTCGAGCCAGTGCGTATAGGCTTCCACGCAGGCGTCGGCGGCGAGCATGCTGTCGTCGCAGCTGTCGCCGGGCACGTCGATTTCACCGACGCGGTCGATGGACTCGCGCAGATCCATTTCGCGGCGGTCCAGTTCGGCGCGGTTGCCGTCGCCGTCCTCCTGGAGCAGCGAGCGCATACGCATGATGTCGGGCTGGTTGTAGACGTATTGGACGAGCGACTTCTTCTGGGCTTCCACATCGCTGCCGGCGAACGCTTCACGTTGCATGAGCGGAGCCTCGCGCGCGGCGATTTCCACCGTGCGGAGCATGTCGCCCGGACTCACCGGAGCCGACGACGAGTCGTTGCCGGACAGCAGTCCGGCGGTCAGCGGGTTGGCTTCCTGGGTGACGGACGCGAAGCGCTGCAGATACGTGGCGGCAGCCTGTTCGTCGATGTTCTCGAGCGCCTTGGAGTCGATCTTGCGGTCGCGCTGGATGGACACGGTCAGTTTGTTGATGGCGTCCACGACGTCGCCGGCGTCTTTCGGCGTGGCGTTGGCCACGGTCGTTTCCAGGTTGGCGATGCGCGCTTCGACCTTGGCGCGGTCGATGCCGTATTCGGTCTCGAGCACCGGCAGCATGGTGCGCAGATTGTGGGCGTTATCCAGGACGTCCTGGTATGACGCTTCCACGTCCGGCACGGCGGCCTGCTCGACTTTCTCCTTCACTTCCACGATGGCTTCGAACAATTCGACCGGGCGGCGGTCTTCGGCGACCATGCCCACGATCTGATCAGTGGACAGTCCGTCGATGGACACGCCCTGGCGCTGCAGCCCGCTGAACAGCGCGAGGGTTTCATTCTGGAGCGCGGAAGCGGAGAGCGGCGTGGTGACCGTGCGGAGTTCGGCGGTGATGGCCGCCGGATCGCCGGTCAACTTGGCTTGGTCGAGGGCCTGCTCGGAAATCACGCCCTCGGAAATGGTCGTGGCGATGAGCCGGGCGAGCATGTCGTTGTAGCGGTCGCGTTCGGCGAATTTGGAGAGCCCGAGGTCGCCGGCGAATTTCTCGGCGCGCTCGCGTTGCTCGGGAGTGAGCGGCTTGCGGTCACGCAACGCGCGGAGGATGTCCTTCAATGCTTCCTGGTCGGCGGATTCGAAGTAGCTGACGTAATCGTCGCCCTCGGCGCTGCGGATGAACGTGTTGGCGGTGGCGGCGTCCACGGCGATCTGCAGGATGCGCTGCGGGATGACCGGCGCGGCCGGATGGACTGCCGGAGCGGTGGCGGCGTCGGACGACACTGTCTGCGTGTCGCTGGCGGCGTCGGACGAAGCGGTTTCATCGGGGATCAATTCCCCCTTAAGCGTGCTCGGTCCTTCCGTCTGGCAGATGCTGGAGCAGCCGTCGCCGGACACGTTGTTACCGTCGTCGCAGGTCTCGGGCGACTGGGTGACCTGGTCGCCGCAGAACTCGATGGTGCAAAGCGAGCCGCAGCCGTCGCCGCCGACCTGGTTGCCGTCGTCGCACTGCTCACCGATGTCGGTCACGGCGTTGCCGCAGACTTCGTTCAAGCAGTAGGCGCTGCATCCGTCGCCGGACGTCAGGTTGCCGTCGTCGCACTGCTCACCCGGATCGACGGTGTCGTTGCCGCACACCTCGTCGCTCTGCGCGTGCGAGGTGCCGCGGTTGGCAAGAATGCCCATGGCGATGAGCGCCACCAGGGTGACGGTCGCCATACAGCCGAGAATGGTATTTTTTTTGTTCAGGTGTGTGTTCAGGAAATCATGTCATTGTACCACAAACCGACCTTTCCTGCAGGGATTGATGGGAGACAAAATCCAAGAATATTGTCTGGTTATTTATTGGGCATCGACCAGGTAGTCCGATCCGATGTCGCGCAGATGCTCCACCACGCGCCCGTTGCAGACGCTCAGGACATCGATACGCGCCGGCCCGTCGTAGTTCTCGCGGGTGATCCACAAATCGATGGCGCGCCGCAACGCGCGGCGTTTGCGTCCGTTCACGGCGGTGCGGATGGGGTAGGCCTCCGAATGGCGGCTGCGGGTCTTCACTTCGGCGAACACGACCATGCCTTCCTGCGGATCGTAGGCCACCAGGTCGATCTCGTCGCGGCCCAGGCGCACATTGCGTTCGCGCACGTCGTATCCGTGCTCGAGCAGGTACGCGGTGGCGATGTCTTCGCCGTGTTGGCCGAGGTACAGATGGGCGGGGGCCGATGGCGGCAGAATTGATCCGACCATAATCGAGAAAGCGTGTCTTGCGGACATACTTGCATATGGGTGTACGAAAGTACACTCTACGTTCGGACACCTCCTGTTCATCGTTTCTTCCCAAGGCCTCCCATGCTCACCCAGCTCACTTCTTTCGCCACCCACGGCGTCGGCGCGGTTCCGGTCCACGTGGAAATCGGCGTGATCCCGACCGCCGGCGAACCCAAATTCCTGATCGTCGGTTTGGGCGATGCCGCAGTACAAGAAAGTAAGCAGCGGGTGATGATGGCGATGAAAGCGTCGGGCTACAAAATCCCGATGGGACGGGTAACCAACGTGAACCTCGCGCCGGCGCATATCCGGAAGGTTGGAACACGCTACGATCTGGCAATCGCGCTTGGCATTTTGCAAAGCAATGATGTCATTTCCATCCCGGAAACGGCTTTAAAGGCCACGGCGTTCCTGGGTGAATTGGCCTTCGATGGAGCGCTCCGGCACGTCAGCGGTGTGTTGTCGTCGGTCTTGGCATGCCGTGCGCTGGGCCTGACATCGGTGGTGGTTCCGGCCGCCAACGGCCCCGAGGCGGCGCTGGTCCCTGGCATCCGGGTGATCGCGGCCGCCAACCTGAAAGACGTGGTGTCGTACCTGGAAGGAACGGCGGAGCCGCCGGCCATCGAACTGTCGGCCGACGCGCCGCACGCCAGCGGCGGCAACGTGGTGGATTTCTCCGACGTGCGCGGACAGGCGCAGGCCAAGCGCGCGCTGGAAATCGCGGCGGCGGGCGGACACAACGTGCTGTTGTCCGGCGCACCCGGCTCGGGCAAGACGCTCTTGGCCAACGCACTCCGCACCATTCTTCCGCCGCTCTCGACCGACGAAGCGCTGGAAGTCACCGGCATTTATTCGGTGGCCAACCTGCTGCCGGCCGACACGCCGCTCATCCGCCAGAGGCCGATCCGCACCGTGCACCACACCGCCAGCGGCGTGGCCATCGTGGGCGGCGGCACGCACCCGGCGCCGGGCGAGATTTCGCTCGCGCACCGCGGCGTATTGTTCCTGGATGAGCTGGCCGAATTCCCGCCGCAGGTATTGGAGGTGCTGCGCCAGCCGCTCGAAGACCGCAAGATCACCATCAACCGCGCGCAGGGGACCGTGACGTTCCCGGCCGACGTCATCTTGGTGGCTGCCATGAATCCGCCGCAGTTCTCGTCGTCGTCCATGGAGCGCATGCGGAAGAGAATCAGCGCACCGCTCTTGGACCGTATCGACCTCACCATCGACGTACAGCCGGTGGACATCGAGGATTTGCGCAGCAAGGCCGAGAACACCGCCGAGACCAGCGCGGTCATCCGCAAGCGCGTGCAAGGCGCGCGAGAACGCCAGGCCAAGCGGTTCAAAAACCTGCCGATGTCGACCAATAAGGAAATGGGCGTGAAGGAACTCGACGCGCTGTGCCCGCTGGACGACCGCAGCGAAGCACTGCTGAAGCAGGCGGCGGCCCGGCTGAAGCTGTCGGCCCGCAGCTACCACCGCACCATTAAGGTCGCCCGTACCATCGCGGACCTGGCCGGCAGCGACGATATCCAGCTGGCCCACGTGGCCGAGGCGCTGCAGTACCGCCAGTCGGTGGGGGTGTAGCGCGTCTGGTATGCTGCGCACATATGCAGCACTATGCCGATCGCCTTCAGGACCGCATCGAGACGACCTCGCCCGTGTGCGTGGGCCTGGATCCGATGCTCGAAAAACTCCCCGAGGGGGTGACCAAAGACATCGCGGGCGTGACGCAGTTCTGCAAGGGCATCATCGATGCCGTGAAGGGGACCGCCTGCGCGGTGAAGCCGCAGCTGGCGTACTTCGAGCTGCTCGGCTGGGAAGGAATGAAGTCGCTCTACGAGGTCTCCGCCTACGCGCAGAAGGCCGGCCTGCTGGTGATCGCTGACGGCAAAAGGAACGACATCGGCTCGACCTGCGACGCGTACGCCGACGCCTACCTGGGCGAAGGCAAACCGTTCGATGCGCTGACGGTTTCTCCGTACCTGGGTTCGGACGGCATCGTGCCGTTCATTAAGCGCTGCGCCGCCAACGGGAAGGGAATCTATGTGCTGGTGAAGACGAGCAACGAGAGTTCGGGCGAACT
>DAORHV010000019.1:0-10235 GCA_035438175.1 Candidatus Peribacteria bacterium | reverse complement strand
CTACATGGTCCGCCCGATGCGCTGAAGAGCGCAAATTCTAGCCGAAATTCCCGTGTCGGCTTCTTCCGCAAAAACGCGTTTTCTGCTATACTGGAAGGGAATACTCCTACACAAACACTCTCATGAACGCTTCCGTGTTCCGCGACAAAATCCGCCAGGCAGGCTATTTGCCGGGCGCACTCGCGCAGTACCTGGTGTCCATCGCCGACACGCTCCAGCCCGACGTGCGTGAGCGCATCGCCGGCAAAGTCGAAGCCGGAGCCGGCAAACTGATGGCCGCCGCCGCACGCGCCGCCGATGAAATGTCCGCCATCGCTGCCAAGTCGTCCAAGGCCAAGAAAGCGTAAGCAACGATTTCCCCAACACCAACTTCCTCTCACGACCATGAACACGCATTTCTCCGAGAACCGCATGCTCGCCCAGCGCGCCCCCGAGGGACGCCGTGCCGAAGCGCCGGGTACCAACGAATTCCGCGACGTCGTCAGCCGCCTGGAGAAAGGCGCCAGCGAATTGGTGCGCAACGCGATGTCGCCGGAGAACCGCGCCCAGTTCAACCGCGTGGTCGAGACGTTCAATAAAGAAATCAGCCAAATCACCAACCAGCTGATGACCGACATCCGCCGCGAGCTGCCGAAGCTCGGCGAATACATCCGCATGGGCGGACGCGCCGCCACCGAGAGCGGACGCTTTTCGTGGGATGGCGGACGAGGCGTGCTCGCCAACCTGCTCGGCCGCAACGGCGGCCCCCGTCGCGAGTTTACCCTCCCGGTCGCGGCGGACGAGACGGCCAGCGTCTCGTTCCAGGATGACGACGGCACCGTCGACATGATCGACATCCACGGCGACGGCGAGGAGACCTTCGAGCAGCCGGGATTCACCACCTACGTCATCGACGAAGCCGGCATGCAGCGCATCCTCGGCGAAGCCCGTGCCGATAACCAGCGCCAGAGCACCGAGCGCACGCGCGTGCTCACGGACTCTGCCGCCAAACTCGAAGCCCTGCGTGCCCGCATCGGCACCCCCGCTACCCCAGCTCCGCGCACCGAGACGCCTGCCACGGCCACCCGCCCGGCAACCACCGACACCGGCCGCACGAATCTGCAACCCTTGCCCGGCGAGACCCGCGAGCAGCAACGCGCCCGTCTGGAGAAGTCGCTGGAAGTCGCCAAAAAAGCGTTCGATGACCAGAAGGCCGTCGTCGACCGTTTGGTCGCCGCCGGTTCGGCCACGCCTGCCGACCAGCTGAAGACCGAGCGCCAGAAGCTCATCAAGCTGGAACAGGAAATGCTCGGTATCGAAGGTCAGATCACCGCTCTGCGGGGCGAGCGCGTCAGCGACACGGAGCAGCGCTAATCCATGCACCTTCAAAGAGCCTCCCGGTATCGGGGGGCTTTTTTCCACAATAAAACTGTGGGAGAGCACCACAGCTTGCTCGTTTCGAGTCGGGTGCGTGTCATGTCGTCACCTTTCTCCCGCACGAGCGCGGTGTTGCAAGTCTGTCACTCCCGTTCTACTGGAACGCCGGTTCACGGCGTCCAGTAGAACGTTCTACCGCACTTGCAGCGGTAGTAGTAGCAGCCCGTGCTGCTGGAGTAGTACGTTGTCCCGCACAAGCGGTAATACTGCAGGGTCGTCCGCGAGTACCCGGTGTACGAATAGCCCGGCGTGATGCTGAACGTGTCCTCGAGCAGGGTCCACCGGCGACCGCCGCCGTCGTAGAAGGATTCGGAGCGCAGCCCCGTATCCACCCAGCGATCGACGAACATGTCGTAGGTGGTCCAGCGGGAGTAGTTCAGCTTCACGTAGGAGTAGTCGTAGTCGTAGTACTTGTAGACGTAGACGTCCGCCGCGTTGGCCTTGTTGTTCATGTCGTTCGGGGTCGTGGTGCTCAGGCCGATGAGCAGCACGATCGCCAGCGGGATGTTCCGCATGTGAGGTCTCCTGGTCTTGTTAATGCTGTTGAGATGCTCCCCCAACACACCCTGCTTCATGTAGTTCCACTGACTCTCCCGCTTGCGCGGCAGTGGAATGCACATGACGCGTGGCGCGGTAAGGGCCCTGGCGGGGCACGTCTTCTGGATTCCCGAGCTCTGCAGCCCGGGTAAGACGCCCCCTGGTTGGAAACAGGGTGGTTGGAGGACTTGCCCAAGCCAAAAGGCCGGGCGGATGGTGTCAAAGAACTCGAGCTCGCCTAGAGTACCATAAACTTGTCATAAGTCAACAATACTAGACATCCGCAGACAGCCCTTCTGCAAGCCTGAAACGGCCCCTGGTTTCCGCAAACAGGGGTTTTCTGCTATACTGATCTGATTCTTTACACCAAAACCCATGTCCGCAGCCGCATTCCGCAAGAAGCTCCAGGGTATGACGTTCATGCCCGCCGCGTTCATCCAGTATCTCCAGGCCGGCGCCGATGACATGACCGCCAAGGCCCGCGAACAGGTGCTGGCCAAGTTCGGCCGGGCCGAAACGCTGGCTACCGCCGCGCTCCGCAACGGGGCACAGCGCGTGGCCGACATCCGCGATGCCGCCTAACCGACTCTTCCGCTTCCCACTCCAGACATGCAGCACTTCAACCACACCTCCGCCGAGAGCCGCCTGCTTTCTCAGCGTGTCGACGCCCCGCGCGATGCCGCCGAATCCGGCGACGACCTGGAAGGCTATACGGCCGAACTGCGCCGCATGACGGAAGAACTTCGCAAGACCTATGCCGATTCGAGACTGGGCTCCGATGCCCGCGAGGAAGTCCGCGACACGGTGCTCGGCACCGAGCGCTCGCTGGACGACATCCGCGGCAACCTGTTCGAGAGCCTGCGCAAACTGGTTCCGAGCTTGGGCAGCTATGTCCGCCTGGGCGGCGACGGCCCGTCCGCCGAGGCTGGCCTCAGTTGGCAGCCCGACACCGGACGCCTGTCCTTCGATGCCACCGCCTATCCCGATTTCCGCGGCGGTGAGTATGAGAACGGCCGCGGCTACTCCCTGGATGATCCGGGTTCCGACGCCGAATTCAGCGCACTCATGGGCACGCCCGGCTCCGTGAACCTGCTGTCGCTCCGCGGTCCGCACTCCGACGATCCGTTGCCCTACACCGAGACCGAAGAGCCGTTCTACGTCGCTCCGAGCGGTCTGTATCCGAATCCGCTGGCCATGCTGCGCCCCGACTACGGCACCGACGTGCGCCGCGTGCGCACCGCCACGGCCACCGGTCTGGACGCCCTGCGCCGCTCCGTCCGCCCGTACGGCACTCCGGGTCGCGACGGCTTCCCGCCCGCTCCGCCGGCAGGGGATGACGACACCGAAGACACCCGCACCGAAACCGAGCCGCCAGTCCGCACCGGCACGCCTGGCCGCGATGGCTTCCCCGCCGCGCCGCCTTCCCGCACGGAAGAGTCTGCCGCAACGCGTCGCCCTGCAGCTCCCGCCCGCCGCCCGGAGGCCGTTTCCACCGCCCGTCTCGAAAAAGAGATGGCTGACGCCCGCCGCGAATACGAAGCTGCCCGCCGCGAGGCGACCGAAGCACGCCGCTTGCCCGTGGGCCCCGACCGCACCGCACGCCTCACGCGTCTGGCTGAGCGTATGGAAGGCATGGTGACGCGCATCGAAACGCTCGAGCAGGAAATCAAGAAGCTGCGCCGCGACATCTCCTGAGAATTTCTTTTCACGAAAGCCCGCCGTCCTTTTTCAAGGGACGACGGGCGGTTCGCTGTGGGGGAAGAATCGAGGCAGGGTCAGGAATCAGTTAGGGGTTTTGGATCAGGGGGTCGTTACCAGCACCCACGTGCCGGAGGAATCGACATACAGGTGTAAGCGGTCGGAGACGTAGGTGTAGCACTTGCGGGTGAGGATGCCGGGTTCGCGGACGTAGATGTACGTCGGCGGCTCCGACTTGTAGACCGTCCGGTACTCCGTCACCTTCAGCGGCGGTCGCTTCTCCAGCGTCGTGAGACGGGATTCCACCTTCGTCACGCGCGTGGTCAGGTCGGCGGCCTTGCGGTCGGTCTTCGTCTTCTCGCCCTTCAGGTCCGCCACGTCCTTCTTGAGCGTTGCCACGTCGCCTTCGACGGTGGCGAGTCGCTTGTCGAGCTTGTCGAGTGCCGCTTCGACACGGACGAGTGGGTCTTCGGGCGGGGGCGGGGGCAGCTTGGCGGTGGCCTTCTCCTTCTTGGCCGGCGACTGCGCGTTGGCGGGGTTGCTGGAGGTCGCGATGCCGAAGCACGCGAGCAGGAACAGCACGATGAGGCTCGTGCGGGCCATCTTGGTCGGGTTCATCAGTCGGTCCTTTTCGGTAGGTGCATGGTCGGGTAAACCGCGTGTGTGCACCGTGCACACGCGGCATGTTTGAACAAATCTCTCGTCTTGCTGTGTCCCCCACAGCGTTCCCACCCGTAACACGGGCAGGAAATTATGGGGGACACGTCGGCGGTGGTTCCAAAGGGCGGTAAAACCCGCTAAACGGGTTATTGGATAATAAAACAATTAGTATAATATGTCAATACCAGAACTTTGGCTCAAGCTAGGCATTTTCACGTCGTTTTTCAAGAAAATCCCGTCCGCCGGCTCTTTTTGGGGTTAAAACTCCACGATGCCTTGGACGTTGCGCACAGCTTCGGTACACTCTTGCCCGATGACAAGCTTGATCCTCGCAGACGGCACGGTATTCCGTGGCCAGTCTTTTGGCGCAAAAAAGGACACCGACGGCGAAGTCGTCTTCAACACGGGCATGGCCGGCTACCCGGAATCCATGACCGACCCCAGCTACCGGGGCCAGATCCTCACGTTCACGTACCCGCTCATCGGCAACTACGGCGTTCCGAGCGAGGAGAAGAACGCGTGGGGCTTTTCCAAGAACTACGAAAGCGAGAACATCCATGTCCGCGCGCTCATCGTGTCTCAGGAGAGCCGCGAGTACAGCCACTTCACCGCCGTCAGCTCGCTGCACAACTGGATGGAGCACCACGGCATCCCGGGCATTTCGGGCATCGACACCCGCGCGCTCACCAAGAAGCTGCGCGAGACCGGAGTCATGCTGGGCCGCATCGTCCAAGACGACACCGCCACCGATCCGGGCGTCATTCCCGATCCGAACCTGGACAACCTCGTCGCCGAAGTCAGCTGCAAGCAGGTCGAGACCTACGAGCCCGAGACAGGCAACCCGGTGGCAACCATCGTGGCGTTCGACTGCGGCATGAAGCGCAACATCATCCGCAGCTGGCTGAAGCGCGGCGTGCGCGTGCACCGCGTGCCCTGGAACCACGACATCACCAAGCGCGACCTGCAGTTTGACGGCATGTTCGTCAGTAACGGTCCCGGCGATCCGAAGGTCTGCAAAGAGACCATCGCCCAGATGAAGTGGGCCGTGGAGCAGGGGATTCCGACATTCGGCATTTGTCTCGGGAACCAGCTGCTGGCGCTGGCGCTCGGCGGCGACACGTACAAGCTGAAGTACGGCCACCGCGGCTGCAACCAGCCGTGCCTGGAATGGAAGGACGGCAAGGCCACCGACCACTGCATCATCACCTCGCAGAACCACGGCTTCGTCGTCGACGAAACCAAGCTGCCCAAAGGCTGGAACGTCTGGTGGACGAACGCCAACGACGCCACGGTCGAGGGCATCCGCCACGAATCCGGCAAATACTTTTCGGTGCAGTTCCACCCCGAGGCCACGCCCGGTCCGGAGGACGCCAATTATTTGTTTGATGAGTTCTTGAAGGTGATCAAAAAGTAAAGACTCCCAGGACTCCGTCGACTCCAGGGACTCCGAAGAGATGTGGTATCATTTTTTTGAAGTCGCTTTGTTTTCTCCCGAGGCGACGCATCCTTGGAGTCGTTGGTTTCTTTGGAGTCCTTGGAGTCCCCGTATGGCCGTCCCAACCTTCACCATCACCTGCACCCAGAAGAAGCTCATTGCTCCTGGTGTGTATGAAATCCGCTTCACCAAGCCGGAAGGCTTCTTGTTCAAGGCCGGACAGTTCGTGTTGTTCGACGTACCGCTGGTGGCTGACCCGGCCAACATCCAGCAGCGCGCCTATTCCATTGCTTCCACGCCCGCCGAGCCGGATTTGCTGTTCTGCATCAAGCTGGTGGACGGAGGCCGCGCCAGCACCTGGATCGTGGAGCAGCTGAAGATCGGGACTCAGGTCATGATGAAAGGCCCGTTTGGTGTATTCGTGTTGCAGCCGGAAAAAACTCCGAAGAACTACCTCTTCATCTGCACCGGCGCCGGCGTGGCCCCGTTCCGCGGACAGATCAGGCATGCGCTCGAAGCGGGCGAGACGCGCAAGATGGATCTCATCTTCGGTGCGCGAACCAGCGCCGATTTGTTCTGGGTGAAGGAATTCACCGAGCTGAGCGAGCAATATCCGAACTTCTTCTTCCATGCGTCACTTACCTCGGGCGAGCCGGACTGGCACGGTCACAGGGGCCGCGTGCAGGTCATGGCGCCGCAGGTCATCGGCGGTCGCGAGCAGAACACGTGCGTGTACATCTGCGGGGCGCCCGACATGGTGAAGGACGTGAAGACGCACTGCATCGAGCAGTGGGGGATTCCGAAAGCCGACGTGCACGCCGAGGGCTACATGTAAAAGGGGAGTGCCTACGACGGGAGCTTCATGTCGCCGGTTTCCAGCATCTGCAGCAGCTTCGGGAACCATTCTTTTTCGAGCGCCTGCACACGCGCCTTCAGCGTGTCGACGGTGTCGCCCTTCAGCACCGGGCATTCTTTCTGCAGCAGCGTGGGTCCGGTGTCCACGCCTTCGTCAATCAGATGGATGGTCATGCCGGAAACCGTGTCGCCGGCGGCGAGCACCAGATCGTGGGCGTGGTCGCCCGGGTGTTTGGGCAGCAGCGCCGGATGCACGTTCAGGATGCGGTTGCGCCACTGCGCGACGAACCACGGCGACAAAATGAACATCCAGCCCATGCAGGCCACCAGCGTGCTCTCGTCGGCGCCCAGTGCCCGGATGGCGGCATCCACGCGTTTGTCGAAGTCCTCGCGCGCCTCACCCTTGATTCTCGGCACGATCCGCACCGGCAACCCGGCCGCCTTGGCGGTGGCCACGCACGTGCGTTCGGCCTTGTCGGCGACCAACCCCAAACACGCCGCCGTCACACTGCCGTCCCGGATGCGTTCCAGCGTGGAGGCGAAGACGGTGCCGCGGGACGAACAGAGGACGACGAACTTCATGTGCCGATCTTAGCGGGACTTCCAGAGGATGTCGCGGAACAGATCTTCTTCCGGCTCAATGCCTTCCACCCAGCCGCAGAACTCCGATGCCTGCAGCCCGTGGCCGCGCACCACCGCGGCGGGGGTCTGCTGGCCGGTGTTGCCCATCACGTAGTTGGCCGCGATGCACAACTGGTCGGCCACCGCCTCGCGCGTCATGCGGAACGTTTTGCCGAACAAGTCCGAAGTACCCATGTGGTTCACCAGCGGATCGATGCCGCACGCGGTCAGCGCGAACGCAATCACGCCCAGGCGCGCGGGCATGCAGCACGAATCGCCGATGATCACGGCGACCTTCTTGCCGCTGCGTTCGGCGACTTTGGCAGCCAGTATCTTCGTGGATGCGACCGGATCCAGCGGCCAGCCGATGGCGAATCCCTTAATGACGTTGGAGAGATCCAGCCCGGCGTTGGCCGAGAGCAATGCGCCGGTCGTGAAACCGTCGGGCTTCAGGTACGTGAACATGGCATGCGGGCAGCTGCCGCCCACCCAGCCGTGCATGCGTTTCGTTTCATCCAGCACCGCCTGGCGGAACTCGGGCGTCTGTCCGCACTTCTTGCTCCATTCCACCGCTTCGGCGGTGGGCGTAATTTTTGATAAGTCGATGGCCGCGCCTTCGCATGTCGCCACGGCTTTGGACGACACCACCAGCACGTCGCCGTCACGGAGCATGCCGGACGCGGCAAGCATCGATGCGAAATCGTCGCCTGTTTTCAGGACCGGTGTGCGGATCGGCAAAACCTCCATGACTCGATTCTAAAGCATGGAGTCACCGGAGTCTTTCTTTTACTCATCCGCCTGCCACAGCTTTACCTGCGCCACGGTCTGGAACAGCAGCGTGCGCTCGTTCTTGGCGTCGGTCGTCAGATCCACGCTCTTCACGCGGATGGACGCCGTCTGGCCCGACGGACTGTGGAAGGTGATCACGTCCGGTGCGGTCTTGGCTTTCATGGTCATGCTCATCTTGGGCGGCAGCATCCAGCGGATGTAGCCGAACTCAGGGTCCTCCTCGGTCACCAGCCAGATGGAGCCGCCGCGGACTTCGTTACGCTGCCATGTTTCAGGCAAGCTCAGCTTCAGCGGCGCATTCGACGTGTTGCTCACTTCCACGTAGCCGAGCGTTCCTTTACGGGCGACCAGCAGGCTCAGGTCGGCCGGGCCGTCGTGCTCGAGGCCGATGTCGATGGCGACCTCGGGTGCGGTCTTCTCGGCGTTGCCCAGCGCGGCCGAGAACACGTTGCGGTCGACCACGCCCAAGAGCGCCAGGACCATCATGGCCGACACGGCGATGGCGATCTGCGTTCCCAGGTTCCAGCTCGTCACGCGCTCCACCACGCGGCGCGCCGAAGCGCGGCGGGCGGACGTTTTCTTCTTGGCGCGGCGGCGGATGGTTCGCGGTGACATCGGCGTGTATCGTACCGAACTGCGGCGCGTACGCCCGGTTTTCCTGTTGCGGCCGACGGGGTTGAGTATGAAATGAGTGAAACGGAGGCCTCCGTCAACTTCCTCCGAAACGACGTGAACTCCTGGGTCGCCGGTGTTTTTGTCACGTCTTTTTTCGTGATTTCCCGGGCCTCCTGTGTTATACTGAGCAAGTTATGGATTTCAACCCGCACTCCCTCCACCAGATTCTCCTGCGCATCCGCGATCAGATGCGTTGCCCGCAGTGCGGCACGCGCGTACAGGTGGACTTCCCGTCGATCAAAATCGCCGGCGACGACTTCATGCTGCTCCAGCTGAAGTGCGAGAGCTGCAGCGCGTTCATCGTGCTGCACGTGAATCTCACCGATAAAACCGCCAGTAAGCTTGCCGACAACGTCATCGTGGAGGACGGCCGCAAGAACGCCTCGTCGCAGCTGACGCTGGACGAATCCGAGATGGCCACGCTGCAGAATGCCCTCACCGCCTACGACGGCTCCTTTGAAAAGATGTTCAAGGAACTGCCGCCGCCCGCCGACGCCGCTCCCTCCGCCCCCAAGCTGCTTGGCGGCGACGGGCCCAGCATGATTGCGTAATAGGGGACTCCGACGACTCCCGGGACTCCAAAGAAAGGGGTGTATTTTCCGTTCGTTGGAGTCCTTGGTTTCTTTGGAGTCTTGGGAATCCCCTCAAAATCATCTTGTCCGACCGAAAATTTTGGCTATACTTAGCTCACATTTATCGGAGCACCCCTCGTGATTCAGACGATCACCCCAGGGGCGCTGCGATGCTTCGTATGTAATTTTCCGCGGCAGGAAGCCGCGAGTCCATCTCCTTCCTCTCTCGTTGTATGGCGTTCACGCCCCGCACTTCCGATTCCTTCGATGCCGTCGCGCTCAGCGTCGCCAGCCCCGAAGACGTCATCACCTGGTCCCGCGGTGAAGTCACCAAACCGGAGACCGTGAACTACCGCACCCAGCGTGCCGAGCCGGACGGACTCTTCTGCGAGCGCATCATCGGACCCACCAAGAACTTCCAGTGTTTCTGCGGCAAGTACAAAGGCATCCGCTACAGCGGCGTCATCTGCGAGAAGTGCGGCGTGGAAGTCACCCGCTCCATCGTCCGCCGCGAGCGCATGGGCCACATCAACCTGGCCGTGCCCGTCACGCACATCTGGTTCCTCCGCTCCTCGCCGTCCCGCATCGGACTGCTCTTGGACCTCTCCATCAAGACGCTCGAACAGATCGTCTACTTCTCGGCGTACATCGTCGTGAACGTGGAGGAAGGCGGCAAGGCCCAGGCTGAGAAGGAACTCTCCACCGAAATCGAGGCCCGCCGCGGCCAGGTGAAGCGCGAACACGAGGAGGCCTTGGCCACCCTCAAGTCCGGCGACGCCTCCCGCGACCAGCTCGACGCGCTCGACAAGTCGACCGCCGAGAAGCTCGAGACGCTTAAGGGAAACCACAAGGTGGCCCTGGAGGATCTGCGCAACCTGCGCGTGGGCGCCGTGCTCTCCGAGCTGAAGTTCCGCGAAATGAACATGAAGTTCGGTCACTTGTTCCGCGCCGGCACGGGTGCCGAGTCGCTGCGCGAG
>DAORHV010000018.1:0-10502 GCA_035438175.1 Candidatus Peribacteria bacterium | reverse complement strand
GGCTTCGTCGGCGACTCGCGCGAGTTCGGCCCCGTCGGCGTCCTGCCGCCGGGCTTCCGCCCCGGCGTCATCCGTCCGGGTCTCGGGCGCGGCGTCATTCCGTCCGGATTCCCTCCGGGTATGTCCGGCCCCCGTTCGGCCCCCGGCGCATTCCGTTTCGGTCCGGCATCCGGTCCGGGCTTCGGCCCTCCTCCGGCTCCCGCTCCCGGCGGTCCGGTGCGCTTCCCGCCCGGATTCCGCGGATAATCCCCGATCTTCAAAGGAGGAGCGTTCACCCGCTCCTCTTTTCGATCTGCAAAGATCGCCCGGCGTAGCCCATCAGGGCGAAGTCGGGTTACGTTGGTCGTATCCAATGAATTCTTTTGTCATGTTTCCACCACGTCATCTGACGCTTGGCGTACTGGCGTGTCTTGGCGGCGATCACCGGTTCCGCCGACAGCGGATCGACTCCGTCCAGAATCGCTTTGGCCATTTCGGGGTAGCCGTGGCTCTTCATGCCCGGGCTTTCCAGCGTATAGCCCTCGGCCAGCAGGCGCTTCACTTCGTCGATCCATCCGCCGCGAAGCAGCAGCGGCGTGCGCTTGTCGATGCGTGCGGTCAGTTCGGCGCGCGGCCACTGCATGCCGAAGATCAGCAGGTCGTACGGGCACGACGACACGGTCAGCTGCGCCGATTTGGGTTTGCCCGTAAGGCGATGGATCTCCACCGCGCGGATGACGTACGGCCTGTTCTCTCGCGGAATGATCTTGGCCGACTCCGGGTCGATGTCCGACAGCTCGGCAAACAACGAGACGCCGTCGTCTTTTGCGTACGCCGCTTCCAGTTCGGCACGCAGTGCGTCGTCCTTGGCCGGCAGCGGTTGCAATCCGTCGATGACGGAACTGATGTACAGCATGGAGCCGCCGACCAGCATGGGCACATTTCCGCGCGCCTGCACGGCCTCGATTGTTTCGGTTGCCATGCGCTGGTACGTAGCGGCGGTAATCTCCTCCGATGGGTCGATGACCGAGAACAGCAGGTGCGGCACCCCCTTCATTTCTTCGGCCGTAATCTTGGCGGTGCCGATGTCCATTCCTTTATAAAGCTGGCGCGAATCGGCATTGATGATCTCCAACGTATTGCCTGCCTGGGTCAGCGCCAGCGCCAATTCAACCGAAAACGCCGTCTTGCCGCTGGCGGTCGGACCGAGCACGACCAGCAGCGGCCGCTTGGCGGTAGCGAGGAAATCGAGGGCGGTATCGAGCGGGTGCACGCAGAGAGCCTACCGGCGGGACTCCCAAGACTCCAAGGACTCCCATGACTCCCAGGAGTTGTTTCTTCGGCATCCTCGGAGTCGTCGGAGTTATCGGCGTCCTAGGTTGTAAAGTTCCCTTTTCTTTCGCTTACCTCAACACCGTTTTAAGCGGGGCGAAACTGCCGCAAACGAGCGTTTTTCGCTATACTGACCTAGTCACGTATGTCATCAGACACACCCAACATCCAACTTCATTCCTTCCACACTCCGACCATGCATCCGCAGCTTCAGTCGATTGCCAAGCAGTTCTCGCGCGGCCACATCGCCCCCCACAGCGACATCCTTGTTCCGACCGTCATCGAAAAGACGCAGTTCGGCGAGCGCGCGTACGACATCTACTCCCGCCTGCTGGAGGAGCGCATCGTCTTCCTCGGCACGGGAATCAACGATTCCGTCGCCAACACCATCATCGCCCAGCTTCTCTTCTTGGAGAAGCAGGATCCGAAGAAGGACATCATCCTGTACGTGAACTCGCCGGGCGGACAGGTCAGCTCCACGCTGGCCATGTACGACACCATGCAGCTCATCGCTCCGGATGTCTCCACGGTCTGTCTGGGCATGGCCGCCTCGGGCGGAGCCATCATCCTCATGGGCGGCGCCAAGGGTAAGCGTTTCGCGCTCCCTCACTCCGAAATCATGATCCACCAGCCGCTCGGCGGAACGGAGGGCCAGGCCACCGACATCGCCATCCATGCCGAGCACATCATCCGCATGAAGGACATGCTCAACGAGATGATCGCCAAGCACTCCGGCCAGAAAATCGCCAAGGTGAAGATCGACACCGAGCGTGACAAGTTCCTGACGTCGCAGGAGGCTCTCGATTACGGCCTTATCGACCGCATCATCAACAAGAGCGCCGGCGCCACGGCCTAAGCGCACCCGTTCGCAATCAAAAACGGCGTCTCCACCGCGGAGGCGCCGTTTTCAGTATCCGTGCGATTATTCTTTCTCTTCTTCTTCGGGCACGTCCATCTCCGGATGGGCGTTGAGCGCGAAATAGAACACCAGCAGCCAGATGAACGGCGGGAAGCATGCCGCGATCATGTCGGGCAGCGGAATGCCGGTCATCAGGGTCTTCAGCAGCAGGCCGGCCGGAATGCATCCGAGCGCGGCGCCGCCGACCCAGGCCGTAACGTACTGGTAGCGGCCGACCATCAGCATGCCGCCGCCGAAGATGAACAACGCCGGCAGGAAGTGCGCCCAGATGGTGCCGAACAACTCCAGCCCGCCCAGCCCGTCCGTGACGTTGGCCACGAACGGGGCGAAATCGCGGTACTCGGCGATGCCGATGAAAACCATCGGCAGGCCCACGGCGACGCGCAGGACGATGTTGGAGACGGCGGAGGCGGACTTATAGTTCATCGCAGGAAAAGGGAGGAACGGAGACTATTTCTTGGGGCAAGCGCAGGCGCCGCCCTTACCGCAACCGCAAGCGGCTGCACCGGCACCGCAACCCATGCCGCAGCACGACATCTTCTTGATGACGGTGTACGTGATCAGCATGATGCAGGCCATCTGCATGGCGGGTCCGACGGTCTGGCCGATGGACATGTCGCCGAGAGCGAGAGCCAGTCCGGCCCAACCCAGGATGCCTCCGAACGAAGCAAGCACGCAGATCTTGGCGATGCACTTCAGCTGGCCGACGGCGAACAGCACGCCTCCGACGATTTCCACCAGCGGGAACACGTACGCCAGGTAACCGAACACCATTCCGACGGCCGGGACGGTCGGGAACACGCCTTTCGTCATACCGACGAATTCAGTCAGGTAACGGTAGTGGTTCACGCCGAACGCGGCGAGGGCCACACCGAAGCCGATGCGGACCAGCCACGGAGCGTAGCGGGACGGACACGGCTGGACCGGACAATTGCAACACGACATGGGGAAATATGGGAATGGATAAAGGACGCGCGGATTATCGCATCCCCTTGTGATGATTGGACTCCAAATGTCGTGCGGCGCAACCGGAACCGACGCGCTACACTGCGTGGGATGTTTACGCTGCTCAAACAATCGCCCCTCGGCCGTCGCGGTGTCCTGCGGACCGCCCACGGCGACATCCAGACGCCGTTCTTCCTGCCGGTCGCCACGGCCGGCGCCATGAAGGGCATCTCGCTGCCCGAGCTGCTGGAACTGCAGTCGCAGGTTTTGCTGTGCAATACGTACCATCTGCACATCGCCCCCGGCGAGGACATCGTGGAAGCGGCCGGCGGATTGCATAATTTCCTGCAATGGCCCAAGCCCATCCTCACCGATTCGGGCGGCTTCCAGGTGTTCTCGCTCAAGAGCATCCGGTCCATTACCGACGCGGGTGTGCAGTTCCAGAACCACCGCAACGGCAGCCCGCTGTTCATCGGACCCAAGGAGTCCACCACCATCCAGCACAAACTGGGCGCCGATATCATCATGTGCTTCGACGAATGCCCGCCGTCCACCGCGCCGCGCGCGGACCAGATGAAGGCGGTGGATAGAACCCTCCGGTGGGCCGAGGAGTGCAAGAGCGTGCATGAGAAGTTGAAAGCAGAACGAAGTGCCGCCCGGACTCCAAAGACTCCCAGGATGCCCAAGACTCCGAAAAACAGCGACTCCTTGGAGTCTTTGGAGTCATCGGAGTCCTCGGCGTCCCCGCTCTTGTTCGGCATCGTCCAGGGCGGTCTCGAACGCGATCTACGCGAAAAATGCGCCAACGAACTCATCGCCATCGGCTTCGACGGCTACGCGGTCGGCGGTTTGGCGGTGGGCGAAACCGAATCCGAAATGCTCTCGGTGCTGGATGTCGTCTGCCCGCTGCTGCCCGAGAACCAGGCGCGCTACCTCATGGGCGTCGGCGAAATCCACCAGTTGCGCGAGGCGGCCAAGCGCGGCATCGACATGGCCGATTGCGTCTCGCCCATGCGCGAGGCACGCCACGGCAACGTCTGGCTCTCCAACGGTGAGAAACTGCGTATCAACCGTTCCGAGTACAAGACCGACCACTCGCCCATCGACCAGGACTCGCCCACCCACTTCGGGCGCGACAACTTAAAGAGCTACCTGCATCACCTGCTGCGGCTGGGCGAACGCTACGGCGAAACCATCGCCTGCATGCAGAACATGGGCGTCATGCTGGATTCCATGCGCAAGTTGCGCGAACAAATCGAAAAAACCGATGCGCTCTAGCCGCGGCGCTTCAGCCACCAGGCTTTTATGGGCGGCAACGTCACGGTCGACAGCAGATAACCCGCGACCGGCACCAGCGCATGCAGGAACGGGAAAGCCACCTTCATGCTGATCAGGAAAGCGCAGATCACCACATACGTCATGGCGGCGATGGTGCATTTGCGGAACGCACTGGTCTCCCAGGCCTTGTCGGCTTCCACGCGGGTATTGCGAAGCTCGACCGTCCGGATGGCGGACTCCAGTCGTTCAAGGCGCTCTTGATCCATGGCGCTTATTTACCAGTAACACCCGTGATCTCGATCTCGGTGAAATCCTGGCGGTGACCGCGGATGATCTTGTTGTAACGCTTGCGGCGCTTGAACTTGCGGACGACGATCTTCTCGCCGCGGAAGTGCTGGAGGATCTTGGCGGTAACGGCGGCTCCCGCGACGTACGGCTTGCCGATGGTGGCATCCGTTCCGCCGCTGGAGAGCAGCAGGACTTTATCGAAGGTGAGGCTGGCGCCGACTTCGGCATCGAGCTTCTGCACTTTCAGCTTCATGCCCTTTTCGGCCTTCTCCTGGAAACCGGCGATGTCGACGATTGCAAACATGTGATTAGGTGTCGTTAAAAGCTGGGAGAGTGTAGCTTGCCCGAAAATCGGGCGCAATACATTCTTATGGTGGGCGCCAAGGGATTCGAACCCCTGACCCTCTCGGTGTAAGCGAGATGCTCTAACCAGCTGAGCTAGGCGCCCGTACGACGGATAGTACTACACCTTCGTCATCGCGTCCCTTTTTTCTCGAAAACGCCTCCCATGCTCGGCTAGGCCAGCTGAGCTAGGCACCCTTGAGAGCGATAGTTCTACACCTCAGTCCAGGCGTCTTCCCTGGAGTACAGGGACGCCAGGGACTCCAGAGATGGGAAAGTGCACGAGAAATTCACCCCTGGCTTCCCTGGCGTCCCCGGCTTCCCATTGTGTTGTTTCTGCGCCTTGCCGGAATGACCCCGTTTCGTCTACACTTTCGCAGCTATGCATAACATCCTGATGACCATCGAGACCGTCGTCGCCATCCTCATGTCGCTGTGCATCCTGTTGCAGCACCGCACATCCGGCCTGTCGGCCACGTTCGGCGGCAGCGGCGCCACGTACGTCCAGCGGCGCGGCGCGGAGAAGGCATTGTTCGTGTTCACGATTTGGTTGGCCGTGGCGTTCTTCGTCATCGCCGCTGTGCTGATGTACATCGGCTAACGGCGCACCAGTCGTCGCGCCGCGTGCCGAGTTCCCTCCACGCGTCTCTTGCTGCGTTCCATTCTTCGCCTCATCGCGGCCATGTCACGCGCCGAACGCATCGCGCTCGGTGTGCTTTCGCTGTTCCTCGTCCTCAGCTTGGGGATGCTGCTGCGGCAGTTCTACGTGGACAACACCGTGCAGGTCCCGGTCGCCGGCGGCACCTATATAGAAGGATCGGTCGGCGAGCTGCTCCCGCTGAACCCCTGGTTCACGGTAACCAACGACGTGAACCGCGACATCGTGTCGCTCGTGTTCTCCGGACTGCTGCGCTACGACCCGGCCAGCGGCAAGATCGTGGAAGACGTGGCCACCATGACCGTCTCGCCCGACAACCGCATCTACACGCTCACACTCAAGCCCGACCTGTTCTGGCACGACACCACCAAGGAGCACCCCCACCCGGTCACCGCCGAGGACGTGCTCTACACCTTCAAGACCGTGCAGGATCCGGAGTTCCCCAACGCCATCCTGCGCCAGAACTTCCGCGGCGTGGAAATCGAGAAGATCGACGCCCGCACCGTGCGTTTCCGCCTGGAGAAACCGTACTCGTTCTTCACCAGCAACCTCACGCTGGGACTGGTGCCCCAGAACGCCTTCGCCGACGTGCCGGCCGACAAGCTCGACCAGGTGCTGGACTTCGGGTTCCACCCCATCGGCTGCGGACCGTACAGCTTCGTGAGCCTGCTGCAGACCGACCTCTCCACCGAAGTGACGCTCAAGCGCTTCCCGCGCGCCGGGCTGCCCGAGTACCACTTGGAGCGACTGGTGTTCCGCATCTTCCCGGATTACACCGCGCTGCTCTCCGACATCATCAACTTGAACGGCGTGCGTCTGGTCCCGCGCAACGACAAAGGCCAGCCGATCGTGCCGAAGCGCTTCACCGCCATGCCCTACACGCTGCCGCAGTACGTGGCCGTGTTCTTCAACATGGACCGTGAAGTGCTGGCCGATAAACAATTGCGCCTGGGCCTGCAGCTCGCCATCGATAAAACCGCCGTGGCGGCCGTCGCCAACGAAACGCATATCGTGGACACCCCCTTGCTGGAGCTCGATTTGGGAGACTGGCGCTACAAGTACGACCGCGCCGCCGCACAAGGCGCGTTGTTCGAATCCAACTGGAACATGCCCGAGAAGCTGCGGTTGCAACGGCTGCTGGAACAGCGCGACGCCAACTCGGTCGGGCCGCTGCGCGACATCCCGACGGTGGCGCTGCTGGAAACCGGTGCTTCGCTCGTCCTCACCGGTGCCTTAAAGGACGTGGGGCACTCCCGTCTGTACGTGAACGGCATCCTGGCCGCCACCGGCAGCATGCTCCCGCCCGGCTCCCAGAGCGGCAGCTGGATGGTCAAACTGCCTACCGAAAGCAATCAGAGCGGTGCCTTGAAGCTGGGAATGAACCTGGTGAAGATGACCGTGAACGACGGCGACATCGCCGACTCGGCGTACTTGTTGCGCGTCACCGATACGCAAACCTACGAGCGTGCCTCCAAGGAGCAGCAGCTGGTCAGCGAGTTCAAGCGCACATCCACGCTGAAAGCCGACGACCCCAAGCGCCTGACTGCCGACGCGCTGTATCTGGATTCCGGCTACATGCGCCGAAAAACTGAGCAAGATCCGCCGCACCGCCGCGTGAACGCCCAAGGAAAGGAGCTGGTGCTCACGCTGCTTACCAGCAACAAACCCGAGACGTACCCGCTGCTGGCCGAGAAAATTAAGGCGCAGTGGGAAGCACTCGGGGTGGGCGTGAAAATCGAAGTACCCAAGACCCGCAAAGACTTCGAGCAGCGTATGTTGCTGCGCGACTACGACGTACTGCTGTTCGGTCAGTCGCTGCTGGATAACTTGGACAGCTATCCGTACTGGCACTCCAGCCAGACCCAGGAGAAGGGCGACAAGGCCAAGCTGAAGCTGGATGCGTTCAACTTGTCGCAATACGCTTCGTTCGAAGCCGACTCGCTGCTGGCCAAGATCCGCGAGACCGGCGACGAAAAAGTGCGCGAGAAAGCGCTGAAGGACTTAAACGAGATCATCCGCCGCGACGTGCCGGCCGTGTTCCTGTATTCGCCGCTGTACGTGTTCGCGTACGACGACAGTATTTCGGGTATCAAACCCGGTTCGCTCGCCCTGCATTCCGACCGCTTCCTGACGCTGAGCGACTGGTACATCTCCACACAGCGCCGCTTCAAAGAGGGCAGGAGCTGGCTTTCACTGCCCGGCTGGCTGCTCAGACTCGGACACTAGGAGGCCTCTGCCCCGCCCCTACCAATTGGCCTTGTCACGGTCAAATACTTTCCCTATGATTTTGCGGCCCCCGGAGTTACTATGAGGGCTCAGAAACCTCGAAAACCATGGAAGTTCTCCTCCTTACGGACATCCCCGGCATCGGCAGGCGCAGCGACGTGATCGTCGTTGGCAACGGCTTTGCCCTCAACCACCTGCTCCCCTCCCGCAAGGCGTTGGTCGTGACGCCGAACGTCCGCCGCCGCTACGCCGAGCAGATCAAGAAGCGCGCCATCGAGCGCGACAGCGAGAAGAGCCTCCAGCTCTCGACCATTTCAACCCTGAAGAACCAGAGCGTCACGCTGACCAAGAAGGCCAGCAAGACGGGCAAGCTCTACGCCGCCGTCACCGAGAAGATGATCGCCGAGGCGCTGGCTTCCCAGCTGAAGATCATCGTCAGCGAGGGCCACATCAACCTCGAGAAGTCCATCAAGAGCACCGGCAAGCACGCCGTGGTCGTGAAGATGGGCGATCAGACCGCCTCCATCACCGTCGAGGTGAAGGGCGACGCCAAGGAAGCCGAGTAAGTTGCCGATATGCGGCAGGATGCTTGTTTTTGTAATAAAAAAAGCGCGCGAAGCACGGGTCTTGCGGGCCCCGGGCTGAAGCGCTCCTTTGAGGGAAGGAGAGTCCGCGAGAGGAAACCGTAGAGGTTTCCTTCGCGAATGTGTGTCTGGAGAATTTTTGCTGAGCCTGTTACCCTAGCCCCATGTTGCTGATGCAGGAAATGGGCGGAGTCGAATCCGCCGCGCCATCGGAAGGAGGAAGTAATGCCACCGAGCAGCTTTCCGAGGCCGCAAAAGAGCGTTTTGCGCAGGCCAGCAAGCAAATCAAGCAGATCATTAAAGAAGAGAAGAAGGCCCGCAAGCGCGACGACAGCGTGGCCCGTACCATCATGCAATTCCTGGGCGACGAGAACTACGCCGCGTTCTTCCCGCTCATCTCGCATCTGGCGGCGCGCGACTGCCCGTCCATTTTCATCCTGGCCATCCTGTCGCTCATCCATGAGCCGTCTTCGGCGTCGGTCGAGGATTATATCCGCGATAACCGCGTGACCATCGACGAATCCACCGCCGAGAGCACACAGGATCTGGGTACCGGCTTGCCGCCCGAACTGCGCAAGCGGCTGCTGTCGTGGATCTCGCGGCTGGAACTGGTCATGAGCATCGATTCGGGCAAGATCCTCATCCGTCTCATGGTCGACGAAGAGAACATCGACGGAACCGTGCTGGAGCTCACGACCACCACGCTGGTGGAGTTCTTCGAACGCTCCGAGCGGCCCATTTCCTACGACGAACTGCAGCCGCTGACCATGGGCATTCTCCAGACGGTCATCGAGCCGTACGTGGACATCATCGAAGAGCACTTCCGGAAACTCCAGGAAGAGCAGGACAAGAAGAACGAGGATTAAGCATTGAACGCAAAATCCTTCAGCGGCGTCTGTTTTTCACCGTGCACGTTCCCATACAGCCGCAGCCGGCGGGCGGGTACCGCGAACTCCGCAGCCAGCCGCTTCAGGACCTCTTTTTTGACGACTGCGAAACGTTCCGGGTGGTACACCCGCGCGATGGTGATATGCGGATGAAACTCTCGCCGGTCCGTCCACGGGCAGGACTTCTTCAGCAGCGCCAGTTCCGGCGAGAATGCGATCGAAAAGAAGAGCACGCTGTCGCGTCCGCGCTCGCCGAACGTGTCCGGTCCGGTGACCTTCAGCGTGAATGCCGGCGTCTTGCCGGCGATCTTGGCTGCCTGCCCGGCGATGCCCTGGTACTCCAACTCCCCCGCCTCGGGCCAGAACATAAGGGTGAGGTGCGGGGTCTGCGGATTCTGGAACGTGAGGCAATCTTCGAACGGCTTGAGCAGGGCTTGCAGACGCTGAAATTCGGCCAGTGCCTCGTCCTGCAACGGGATGGCGAGGAAGGTGCTGCGGAGAGGGAACGATGGTTGATGCACGCGGAAAGTATACCGGCGGGACTCCGAGGACTCGGAAGAATCCAACGACTCCAAAGAAAAACCTCCTCGGTATCTTCGGAGTCCTTGGAGTCATGGGAGTCCCGCTAGTACCTCTACCGTTTGAGAACAGCCAAGAACGCATCCTGCGACAGCGACACCTTGCCCATCTGCTTCATGCGCTTTTTGCCTTTCTTCTGCTTGTCCAAGAGCTTGTTCTTGCGCGTCACGTCGCCGCCGTACAGGTAGCCCGTCACATCCTTGCGCATGGCCGCGATATTCTCGCGCGCCACGATCTTGCCGCCGATGGCGGCCTGGATGGCGATGGCGAACTGGGCCTTGGGAATGACCTCCTTCAGCTGCTTGCAGATCTTGGCACCCACGTCGTGCGCCTCGCCCCGGTGTACGATGGTCGAGAGCGCGTCCGAAGGCTCGCCCATCAGCAGGATATCCATTTTCACGAGATCGCCGGCCCGGTAGCCGAGATGCTCGTAGCTCAGCGACGCATAGCCCGAGCTGGCCGATTTCAGCTTGTCGAAGAAGTCG
>DAORHV010000017.1:0-10644 GCA_035438175.1 Candidatus Peribacteria bacterium | reverse complement strand
CTGCAGCCGGCGTCCATCTCGGCCGTCATCATCGTGAATGACCAGGAGCACAAGGACGAGGAAGGCCGCGTGATCAAGAAGCGCGCCGCCGTGTTCGTGGAAGAGGCCCAGCGCCCCATGGCCATCGGCAAGAAAGGTCAGAACATCCGCCTGGCCACCCAGCTCACCGGCTTCGAGCTCGATATGTACAACTACGAGGAGCTGCCCGCGTTCAAGGCCAAGCTGGCCGAACTGCGCGGCGAAGACGTGCCGGTCGCCATCCTGAACGCTCCGGCAACCGAGGGTGCCGCCGAGGCTCCGGCTGACATGGCCGTCCCGATGGACGCCCCGGCTCCGGCTGCCGAAGAGCCGAAGAAGGAGAAGGCCAAGAAAGAGAAGAAGGCCGACGACAAGCCCGAAGAGGCCGCCGCGTAAGCACCGCATGCAAGCAAGACCGCGTCCGAGTGGGCGCGGTTTTTTTGATCTGCGATCCGCGCGCAGTGTGCGCTATGCTGCGCGGGTGAAGTTACCGAACATCCCTTTACTGGTGCTGGATACCGAGACGACCGGTTTCGTGCCGCGCACGCACCGCGTCATCGAATATGCCTGCGTGGACGTGAAGGGCGGCAAGGTCGTGGAGACGTACGAACAACTGCTGTCCATTCCGGGCGAGATCCCGCCGCACGTGCAGGTCATCACGCAAATCAAGAACGAAGACCTGGCCGGCAAACCCACGTTCGCCGGCGTGCTGCCGAAGATTTCGGGCATGGTCACGCCGGGCACGCTCATCGTGGGACAGAACGTGCGCTTCGACATCGGCATGCTGAAGGGCGAAGGCTGGGATCTCTCGGAACATCCGTGGATCGACACCTCCATGCTGGCCAGCATCGTGTTCCCGGAACTCTCCAGCTACTCGCTGGGATACATGAGTGAAATTTTGAAGCTGAACCACGAACCCAAGCACCGCGCGCTCGGTGACGTGCACGCCACGCTGGAGCTGCTCTCCAAATGCTGGGAGCGCCTGAGCGAATTGCCGGCTGACGCGCGCGCCGACATCGCGTCGGTGGCGGTCCGCTCCCCGGCCGGGTACCGCATGCTGTTCGAAGGCTTGGTCGACGAGCCCGCCGGCGCGAGCCGCCCGCAGTGGCTGAAGCGCGGTGTGGTGAAAGACGCGGTGAAGAACACCTCCGAGACCACCGTCATCACGCCGACGGCCGGTTCGGTGCAGCTGGTGGAAGAAGGACTCGATCCGTCGTTCGTGCTCGGCTGCATGGAACCGTCGGCCAAAGGAAAGCAGCGCTGGGTCGCCGTGAAGAACATCGAGGCGTGGGTCCGCCGGTTCGGCGTTCCCGACGGCGCGTGCGTACTGTATCCGCCCGAACTGGTGCTGCGCCCCGACGCCGCCGTGGCGTTCCTGAAACAAGAAGCCTTCACGGAAGACGAAGCCACGCTGGCGATGAAGCTGCATCTGTACAAGCCGTCGGTGCGCGCCCAGTTGCCGCTGCACGGTGACGAGCATTCGGTGTGGACCGGCAAACTGGCCTGCGCCCGGGGCGAGGAGGCGTACCTGAAACAAGTCTCGGCCGACGCGCCGAACGTGATCGTGGACCACCAGGAACTGCTCAAGCTGGCCGAGGACAAATCGCCACTGCTCGGCAAGAACTGCGAGATCGTCATCGACGACGCGTCCATGCTGGAAGACACCGCCACCACCGCCTACGGCTGGTACTGCCCGGTCGCGCCGCTGCGCGCCGGGGCGGCCGGCGACCCGACGCTGACCAAGCTGGTGGATCTGCTGGAAATCTGGCTGGAGAAGACGTGCTCGGGAACCGATCTGCGCTACGTGGTCGTGGCCGACCTGCACAGCTACGAAGCCGAATGCCTGCGCGACATCATCGACCAGGTGCGCGCCGCCGGCGTGGGAGTGCGCGTGAAGCAGTACCTCGACGCGGTCACCAACATCCTCACCATCGACAACCTGCCCGGCCGCATCGTCTGGATGGAAGTGTTCCAGGACGGCAGCCGCCATCTGAAGTCCGTGCCCGAGGACATCGCGGTGGTGCTGAAGGAGCGCTTGTTCGACGCGCACCCCACCGCGTTGCTGATTCCGCCCGGCAGCGCGAAGACGCTGGGCGCCATCCTGGCGGTCGGTACCAAAACCACCATCGTCCCGTTCCCCGACCCGGCCGTCGACGGCCCGGCCATCGCGTTCCCCGAAGGCGTGGGACTGCAGTCGCTGTTCGCGGTCGCACCCACCGGCAAGACCGTGCTGCTGGTCGGCAGCAAGCGCATCATCGAAGACGTGTTCGTGAAACACGCGCTGCGCCTGGAGAAGGAAGGCGTCACGCTCATCTGCCAGGGATTCAACGGCGGACAGGGCCGCATGCAGGCCGAATTTGCCGCCGCGCCCGCGCCGGCAATCCTCGTTCTCACGCCGTGGAGCTACGAGACGTTCGAGTTGCCGCCCAACACCGTCGACCGCCTGCTGGTGCAGACGCTGCCGTTCGACCATCCGTCGCATGCCGTCATCGGACGCCGCGCCGAGCGCTTCCGCGATCCGTTCGGCGAGTACTCGCTGCCGCGCCTCATGCACCGCCTGTTCCGCCTGCTGCGCACGTTCTGCAAACACCGCACCACGCGCAGCACCGCCGAGTACATGGACGAGCGCTTCCGCACCAAGGCCTACGGCAAGCAGGTCCGCGCGTATCTGGAAACGCTGGGCATGCTTGGGACGCCGAGCATCGCGCCGGTGCCGGGCATGAAGCCCGACCCCAAGCCGTCGTACAACAAACCGCAGACCGCCAAGCCCACCAAGAAGCCGGCCGCGCCAAAGCCGCCCAAACCCAAAGCCGATCCGGGGCAGATGTCGTTGCTCTAGTCGGCCCCCTTGCCCCACAGCACCACGAACACGGTGCGCCACAGAATCCACACGTCGAGCGCCAGCGACCATTCTTCGATGTACTGCATATCGAAGCGGACTTCGTCATCGAACTTCAAATTCGACCGTCCTGAGACCTGCGCCAATCCGGTCACGCCGGGGCGCACGGCGAACACGCGGCGCTGATCCTCGCGGTATTGCTGCACCTCGTCAGGCAGATGCGGACGCGGGCCCACCAGCGACAACTGTCCGGCGATCACATTAAACAGCTGCGGGAACTCGTCCACGCTCCAGCGGCGCAGCAACCGGCCGATGGGCGTGACGCGCGGATCGTTCTGCACTTTGAACAGCGGGCCGTCGCGGTGGCTGAGTTCGGCGAACTCCTTTTTGCGCGCGTCGGCATCGCGGATCATGGTGCGGAACTTCAGTACCGGCACGCTGCAGTTGCCGTGCTGTCCAACGCGCTTACTAAGGTAGAAGACGGGCCATCCGCTCGTCACCAGCACCGCGATCGCCACCAGCAGCATCAGCGGGCTGAGAATCACCAGCAGGGTCACGCCGCCGACGATGTCGAACAGGCGTTTCCAGACGCGTCCCCAACCATCCAGCGGCGTGGGCTCGAAACGAAGCAGTGGTACCAGGCCGAGCCGGTCCATGGACAACTGGTGCGGCGAATCCACGAACACGGGCGGCAGGAACGAATAGCCGATGTGATGACTGCGGCAGTAATTAATAAGTTGGCCGGTTTCATCGCCGGACGGCAGCGGGTCGGTATGCAGAATGAGATCAATGTGGTGCTCGCCCTCCAAACGCTTGAGTCCGTCCAAATCGGACAGGTGGCCGATGTACCGGAAGCGTTGTTCATCGCGCAGCGCTTCGTGCATGACACCCGGCAGTTCGCGTCCGCCCAGCGACACCACGGTGCGCACCCCTATGCCGCGCCGTACGCAGGCGCGCTGGAGCAAAATGACCGCCGCGCGGCCGGCCATGGCGAAGATGGTAAGCAGCACGGTGGCCTGCAGGAGCAGCGCGCGAGAGAAGAACAGCTGCTTCTCCACCAGGAAGAACCAGGCGATCACGATCATCAGCCAGATGCCGGACGCCACGATCACACGGCCCATTTCGTTCCATGCGCCGAGCGTGATGCGCAGGTGGTAGAGGCGCAGCGCCGCGATGAGCGCGATGTATACCGCCGTCCATGGCAGCACGAACGTCTGCAGGTAGTACGAAAACGCGGGCAGGTTCGACGGCTGGGTGATGACCTGCACGCCGGGCAGCAGATCGATGTTCGCTTCGCGCAGGCGGTAGGCCAGCAGCAAGGCCGCCAATGCCGCCAGCGCATCCAGAGGCACGCGCAGGACGCCGAAGAGGATCTCGGAATACTTCACAGGGGCTGAGTATAGCGCATCCCAGAGCAGGCGGTTGCCGCGCACGAAAAACACCCGAATGAATCGGATGTGCTTCGTCCTGCCCTTTTGTACGCCGGATTTTGTCTTCCCCGGTTTGACGCGGGGGAGGCGACCATCTCTCTAGGCCAGTCATTGCTGAAAGGCTCCAGCGGAGGGGTAGCGGGCGCGACGGAACCATCGCGAACTCCTGCCACCCAATTCCTCCTTGCACCACCAAGAGTTTACCGACTCCTTGCGGAGTGCCCCGTAGGGCCGTTTCACTTCCTGTCGTTTGGTCCCCGGAAACCGGAGATGTACGTGACGGGACTCGTCTCTGTGGCACTGGTCCTCACGCGCGTTTTGGGTATATCGCGCGTGGGTGGGCGTTACCCACATGGCGTTCCATTGGTGTCCGGACGTTCCTCTCGTACCGCAAGCGGTACCAGCGGTCGCCCAAAGAGCAGGATCCTCATTATGGCGTATTTCCTGTTTTTCGACAATCAGGAGGTCGGTTTTTTGCGGCTTGTCGGGCCGAGCCAAATCAACGATGATGCGCATCAGATCGATCCTTGCTTCGTTGTAAGCCGCCTTAGCTCAGGGGTAGAGCAACCGCCTTGTAAGCGGTGGGTCCGGGGTTCAATTCCCCGAGGCGGCTCCATTGTAAAAATAGAAAAATGTTCTAAAATATGTTTTGTTGCTCGTTGCAACGCACCTGCAGGAGCGGGTGCTTCCCGCTGCTCTTCCACACCATCGCTCAGTCAGACCCACAACAACCCGAGGTATCCATGAACGCGATTCTGTTCCTGGCGCTGGCCATGACGCCCAGCGCCGACCCGAAGGTGGAGTACGTCGACGAGGGGTTCCAGTACCCCGTCGTCACGTTCGTCACCAAGAACGACGGCAAGGCCGTCACCGACAACACCGTCCGCGGCATCGCCAAGGACAAGGCTCCCGGCTTCAGCATCAAGCCCGGCGAGTACACGTTCCTGACCCGCAACACGACCAGCGGCTTCCCCCAGCCCATCGAGTACGTCCTGAAGAACGCCAAGGGGGAGACCACGTGGGAGTCCGGTGTCACCGTGGACCACAAACAGGTGAAGCTGGCCGCCGACGAGACGCTGGAGATCCGTGTCCAGAAGCCGTTCGTCAGCTACAACAGTCAGAAGATCCGGCTGCCCGGCATCAGCACCCCCGTCATGCTCATCGGCGCGCGCCCGTACTGGTTCTACTTCGCGGACAAAGGGGAGTTTCCCCTCGATGCCCCGGAGCAGTACCCGAACGGCATCTTCTTCCTCTGCGACCCGAAGTGGGGAGTGGAGGGCGTCGCCAAGGATTTGGCGGAGAAGGTGTACGCCGACATGCAGAAGAAGGGGGAGAACACGAACGACCACCGGGGCAAGTGCCACTGGTCCGTGCTGCACGGCGTGACCCCGGACGGCAAGGTGCCCGACGAACTGCGTGCAGTGCAGAAGGGCGAGTGGGAGAAGGCCATCCACGCGTCGTTCGACAGCATGCTCGCCCGGAACTACTACCGTCCGTTCGAGGTCCAGACCGTCCGCCAGCTGAAGGCCGGCGACTGGCTGCCCAAGGAAACGCCCGACCGGCCCCTTGTCATCACGCTGGGGCAGGGCGTCGAGTACGGCAAGTTGTACCGCGAGCGGTGGCTGAAGCTGCGCGCGGAGGAGACCAAGAAGAAGGACTGAGCGATTGAACGCCGAGCAGCGGGGCGGGGTCAGCATGATGCTGACCCTTTTCCGCGTACGCAAAAGGGTGGCCGGTGAATTTCTTCACCGGCCCGATACAGCGATCCGTCGCTGCGTCTATGCCCTTTGGCTGCGGTTGTCACGAATCGGTTCTTCCGGGCGGTGTCACTTCTTCAGCGGCTCCCACTCGGCGAGGCCGATCACGATCCCGGCGGACTTGAACTTCGCGGGCAGGGGGTTGGGGGAGATGAAGATCCCACGGGTCCCCTGCGCCACAACGTCGCCGTCCTTGTACTTCGGCGTGACCCAGAAGTACGGGCCGGTCTGCTGGTCTCCGTTCTGCCCCTTGTGGTCGAAGCGGTTGGTGACCTTGCCGTCCTCGGGCTCGTCGTCGCCGGCGTCGTTGCCGGTGTAGACGGTGCCGCCGAAGCCGGAGTCCTTGTCCTCCACCACGAACGGGATCTGCTTGATGCGGGGGAGGAGCTTCTTCGCCATGATCGAGGCGTTGTCCTTGTCGGGCCGGTCGAAGCGGATCACGAGCGCCGGAACCTTCTTGCCGGCGGCGTTCTCCATCTCCTCGAGCGACCACTGCATGCGGCCCTTGTCGCCGACGTGGGCCTCCACGGGGTACTTGGTCCCCCCGATGTAGAGGTCGAAGGCGATCTTGCCGCCGTCGGCGTCGAGGACGACCTTGTCACCGACCTTGACCAACTTCTTCATCGTGTCGGGGTCGGCCTTGGCGGTCAGCGGGGTGTCCTTCTTCTCGTCGCCCTGGGCGAGCGAGTAGCGGACGGGGTTGATCAGCGCTCCGAGGAGCGCGAGGAACAGGATGCCGGCGGTCGCCGGCGTGCGCGAGGTGCGCATAGTCAGCCTACACTTTCGGTAAAAGGGGTTTGGTGCCCGGCGCGCGCGTCGTGCGGCGTCGGACGGGTCTGTTCTTGGTGCAGCCAAAGAACGTACTTGTCATTATACCATTTTATTGCTTATTACAATAGTTTAATAAAATGTCAAATATCCTTCGCACAAGCCGAGAAACCGGCCTGAAAAGGAGGAAAATCGGCCAGGAATACTGTCTTTTTTTCCGGAAGGGTGCATACTTTTCTCCCAGCACTCCGCACAGCTCATGAAGGTTCTGTTGTATAACCTCGCGTATTGCACCGGCGTCGATGGTTCGGTGCCCAAATATCTTTCGCGCAACTTCAATCACGTTTTGCCGTGGGCTCGGAAAAAAACCGGCATCGTGGACCGCGTGGAGGAAATGCTCGACCGCGAACAGCCCGACGTGTGCTGCTTCGCCGAGATCGATTGCGACTCGCCGCTCATCGCACGCCTGCAGCGGCACTATCCGTACTCCAACGTCTCGCACAAATACGCGAAGGACGGCTGGCACCAGCGCTGCCCGGTCATCCGCAAGAAAGGTAACGCCGTGTTCTCCAAGCGTCCGTGCACTATGGAGAAGCATTATTTCCCGTCGGGCACCAAGCGCCTGCTGTACGAAGTGAGCGTGGAGAACGGACCGTCGGTGTTCGCCAGCCACTTCTCGCTCGGGCATCGCACCCGCACCAAGCAGATCGAATTTCTGTCGGAGATCGTCCATTCACGCAAGAAGCCGACCGTTGTTTGCGGCGATTTCAACATCTTCCGCGGTATCAGCGAATTGC
Source organism: Candidatus Peribacteria bacterium (assembly GCA_035438175.1). Classification (GTDB taxonomy): domain Bacteria; phylum Patescibacteriota; class Gracilibacteria; order Peribacterales; family Peribacteraceae; genus DAORHV01. Next base: position 3,035 of record DAORHV010000017.1, on the reverse strand, counting down.
GCTCGCTCATCGAGAAAACAGGCCTGGTGCTCGCCAACAACCCGGAGCACGGCACGTTCCCGTCGCACCGTCCCAAGAAGCTGCTCGACCTGTTCCTGCACTCGCCGGACCTGCCGGTGGCGTCCATGCGCGTACTCAACGACGTCCGGTTGTCGGACCATCTGCCCATCGTGCTGGAGCTCGCGCTCCAGCGCTGACGCTGCCCCGGCGTGCCGGTTACGCTATAGTTTGCGCATGCCGAAGATCACCGGAGAAGGCACGAGCGAGAAATACCTGCATGTCCTGCGTGGCATCAAAGAGCCGATTCTGCTGCCGTTCCTGCGGCTGTTCACCGCGCTCGGCATCCGCGCCGACCACATTACCTGGCTGGGTTATCTTCTGGCGGTTGCGGCGGTGCCGCTGCGCGACGTCGGCTGGCTGCTGGTACTGGCCGTCGCCGATTTGGCGGTGGATCTGCTCGACGGTTCGCTGGCGCGCTTCCAGCGCACGAACGACGCTGCCGGCACCATCTTCGACGCCGCGCACGACGCGCTGTTCGTCATGGCATCCACGTACGCGCTTACCGCCATGGGCATCGTCTCGTTCGAGGCGGCGTACCTCTACGGAACCGCCTACGGCCTGATGGCCGTGCTGGTGCTGGTGCGCGAATCGCTCGGGAATCAGGCGCGGATCATGGTCCGGCCGCGACTGTACGTTTTTGCCGCGCTGGCACTGCTGCTCTTCACGCGCATCGACATCGTCAGTCCGGTGATGCTGACGGGCGGAATCCTGCTGGCGATCCATGATGCGTTCAGCCTGCGCGCCATCCTGCGCTCACTGCGAAAAAAAGCCTGAGACGGATGAGTTCAGGCGAACACCTTGCGGAAGTTCCGCGACAGGTCTTTGGAGAAGTTGATGAGTCCGAACGCCAGCGCCACCACGAAGCAGATGAGCGCGATGTTCAGCGCCATGCTCGAATGTGCCACCGTCAACCAGCCGTAGTGCAAACCGAGCATGCCGGCGAAGCCGAATCCGATGCCGATGTTCTGCAGCAGGACTTTGGCTTTTCCTTCGAACGACGTGACGGCCATCTTCACGTTACGCAGCGCGGCCAGACTTTTGAATTCGGTCGCCAGCGCGTCGCGCGTGAACGTAACGGCCGCGAACCAGAACGGCACGATGCCGACGAACACGAATGCGAACAGCAGCAGGTTCCACAGCAGTTTGTCGGCCAAGCCGTCCAAATGGCCGCCGACCGGACCGGATTCGCCGTAGGCGCGGGCCAATCGTCCGTCGATGAGATCCGTGATGATCGCCACCACGAACAGCGCCGCCGACCACACCAGGTTGTACGGTACGTGCGGGAGGAACAGCAGAATCGCGACGACGGGAGCCAGGACGATGCGGATGCCCGTGACGCTGTTGGCGATGCCCATGCGCAAAGTGTATTCCGGCCGCGGTACGCCAACAAGCACGGAGCCGCTACAGCAGTTTCTCGGCCTTGTACCACGCCACCGTCTCCTCCACGGTCTTGGCGATGCCGCCGGACGGCTTCCAGCCGGTGGCGCGCATTTTGGCGTTGGACGCGAAGATGTCCTGGAAGCTGATGGAAAGATGTTTGCTGGTGGTCTTCTTGGATTCGAAATTCATGCCGCAGGCTTCCAGCATACGCAGAACCGGACACAGCAGCGTGGCGGTCAGCTTGGGCAGAGGGAGCACCGGCGTACGCTTGCCGAGCGCCTTTACGATGAGTTGCAGCAGTTCGTAGAAGTCCGCGTGCTCGTCGCCGCCCACGATGTAGCGCTCTTTGTGATTGCCGTGCACGCTCAAATGCATCAGTCCGGCCGCCACGTCGCGCACGTCGGCGATATTCACTTTTCCGGTCGGGCCGAGTACCAGCGGAGCCGAAGCGGCGTATTGGAACAATTTGAAAATGTTGCCGGTGGCGCCTGGCCCCACGATGACGGTCGGATTGGCGATGACCACGCGCGTGCTGCCCGTCGGCGCGGCCTGCACGGCCTGGTCGGCGAACCACTTGGTGCGCATGTAGGCGTTGTTCGGGCGGTTGTCCCAGTCGAATGAGAATTCCTCGGTCACCGGGCTGCCGTCGTCGGTATAACCCAGCGAGGCGATGGAACTGACGACCACCAGCGTCTTCACGCCGGCATCCACGCAGCAGCGCAGCACGTTGAGCGTACCCACAACGTTCGTGTCGAAATCGCGCTGCAACGAACGGGTGTCGAACTCGATGCGTGCGGCCAGGTGGTACACCGTTTCCACGCCGTCCAGGTGCCTGGAAATGCAGGCCGGGGATTCGATGTCCACGCCGTCGATGTAGCGCACGTTAGGCCGGTTGCCGGCGTAGTCGCGCGACACTTGCGCGGGCCGGCTGCGGCTGACCACCGTGATTTCGTTGGCTGCATCCTGTGCCAGCAGGCGCACCAGATTGCGCCCGAGGAAGCCTCCGCCGCCGGTCACGAGTATCCGCATGCGGCCACTGTAGCGGGGCTCTCCTCGCAGGAGAAGTTTGCGGCGAGTCTCTAGAAAAGCGCTGGAGGCGAGTGCATACTCAGGCGGCATGAGCATTCCGGATGTGATTTATCTTTTCCTGCCGGCCTTCATCGCCAACGGCGCTCCGGTGATCGCCAAAAGACTGCCGGGGATTTCCACGTGGACAAAACCCATTTCGGCCAAGCTGTTCGGCGCCAACAAGACGTACCGCGGTTTCGCCATCGGCGTCGGGTCGGCGGTCGTGTGCGCGCTGGTGCAATTTTCGCTGCGGAATTTGTGGTTCTTCAAGGAACTCAACGAGCTGCATAATTCGCTCGGACAGAGTGCGTTGGTGGGCTTCCTGCTGGGCTTCGGGGCGCTGTTCGGCGATCTGGCGAAAAGTTTCGCAAAGCGCCGCGTGGGCATCGAGCCCGGCCAGGCCTGGCCGGTGTTCGACGGCATCGATTACGTCATCGGCGCCATCATCTTCATCTGGCCGCTGTACCACGCGTCTCCGCTCGACGTGGTGGTGCTCCTTATCGCCGCGCCGCTGCTGAGCCTGCTGG
>DAORHV010000016.1:0-10969 GCA_035438175.1 Candidatus Peribacteria bacterium | reverse complement strand
GTTATTCGCCATGTAGTGATTCTCGATGAGCGAAAAGGCGTACACATCTTCGGCATCGAGAATCTCCTGCACTTCCGCATCGCTCGTGACGAGCGCCGCAAGTTTCGTCTCATACGCCGCCCAGGCGCGGGATGCGAGAATTTGCTCCTAGTACGAGAGGACCGGAATGAACGAACCTCTGGTGTGCCTGTTGTGGCGTCAGCCGCATTGCAGGGTAGCTATGTTTGGAAGGGATAACCGCTGAAAGCATCTAAGTGGGAAGCCCATCTCAAGATTAATTTTCCCCATAAGCCCCCAGGAAGATTACCTGGTAGATAGGTCACAAGTGTACGTGCAGCAATGCATTAAGCTGAGTGATACTAACGGGCGATTGAACATGTATTATTGCTTGTGCCGTAAGGCTTGAGCGTCCCTCCGAAGCCTCTGGCCGGTGAGGGATTACGAGTCTGTGCTGTTCATGTTTCATGAGCGGGCAACATGTGGGCATTCGTGCTCATGGGTTGTTTACAGCTTCGTTGCGTATCAACCGTAGAAACGTTCTTTCCAGCATTGCGTCTTGGTGCCTATGGCCCCGGGGAAACACCCGTTCCCATTCCGAACACGGCAGTTAAGCTTGGGTGCGCCAATGGTAGTGAGCTGCTACGGCTCGCGAGAGTAGGTCGGCGCCAAGACACAGTGCTGGAGAGAGAAAGATCATCACAGAATGCGGTATATCCGCAGGATGTGGTCCCTTTCGCCCAATCCCTCATTTCAGCCGCATGCGACGATCTGAGCCCTGTTTCCGGGGCTTTTTGACGTATGCTGCTCGTCCAGCCACAATGGCTGCCTTTCTTCCTCATACCATGCCTTTCCGCCCCGACCTCATCGACGAAATGCTTGAACCGCACGACGCCCCCAGGCTGCCGACCGATCAGCATGCTCAAGAAGTGGCTCAAGCGGGCACCGATTTCCTCGCCCGCATTGCCCACCTCACGGGCAAGGGCGTTATCCCTGGCATTCCGGCCATGCCGCAGTTCACTGTGAAGCGGCCGACCATGGAAGAGCGTGCCAGGCGGCGGGCTGAACGTCGTGCCCGGACGGAAGAACCGCCGGCAGGCGGGCAGGAAGTACAGGATTTTTAACGCGTATTAGCGTTGTAATGTCGCGGTCAGAAAGACGCTTATTTGGCGAATGCAGTATTCAAAATCACAGCGTGATACTACGTGCATTCTTTGCCTGTAAGAGGCAAAAAATTGCCGTCAGGCCAGGCATGACTTAGCGTCTCGCTCCATGCCGTACCCAAAGGCGCCTCTGGCAGACGTTCCGCTCGGCATGTTCGCCGGGTACCAGCGCAAAGTCGCCGCACTGGCGCAGGAGCCTGACCTGGACGTGCTGGGTGCGCTGACCCGTCACCGGGCGGAAACGGTGGGTGATTTCCGGGCCGCGCTGGGGACGCTCGTGCTGGAGGAATGCGGCAAGGAGCATGACGACCTGCAATTCCTGCCCGGCAGCTGCATCCGGCAGGGCACCAACGTGGGCTGCGGCCACGGCATGGAAATCTACCCCGACGGCCGCATCGGCGGACAGCGTCTGCTGTGGGACGCGGGTCACATCGTCACGGCGCTGGGGCAGGCCGTTCCGGTAGACGATTTGGTGGACTGGAAGGAGCAGGCTCCCGATGCGCCGGCGACCGAGATCGTGGCATACCGCACATTGGAACTGCAGGTACTCGACCGTTCGGCCATCCGCGGGTACGCCGAGTTCCGCACGGGTGCCGAGCGACATCAGGTGTTTCCGGGCATTAGCGTGAAGCTGGACACCTTCCGCAGTTGGATTTACAGCGTGGAGCGCGAACACGGCGGCTTCCTGCTGAAGCTGCGCGACCGGCTGGCCGACGCCTTCGACCACGTGATGTACCACGGCGACATACGTGCCTGACGGATGCAGGCGCAAACGCACGCATTCACCGCTACACTCCCCGCGTGCAAGAACGCATCCAGAAGATTCTGTCGGCCCGCGGCGTCTGCTCCCGGCGCAAAGCGGAGGAATACATCCTCGCCGGTTTGGTGAAGGTGAACGGCGTGGTCGCCACGCTGGGTCAGAAAGCCGACCCCGAGACCGACAAGGTCGAGGTCAGCGGTAAAGTGGTCCAGGATCGCGCAGAAATGCTCTATTACGTGATGAACAAGCCGGAAGGGGTGGAAACCACCAACGTCCCCCACAAACGCCCGGGAGAGGCCCCCTCGGTGCGCGATCTGCTTCCAGCCCGTCTGCAAGGCAAAATCTCGCCGGTGGGCCGCCTGGATAAAGATTCATCGGGCTTGCTGCTGTTCACCAACGACGGCGTGCTGGCCTACCGCCTGACGCATCCCAAATTCCATCACGAGAAGGAATACGACGTGGTGCTCGACCGTGAGATCAGCCCGTTCGACTGCAAAAAACTCGAAGCCGGCTTCGAGATGGACGGCAGCATGACCAAGCCCCTAAACGTGAAGAAAATCCGCCATAACGTCATCCGCATCATCCTGACCGAAGGCAAGAACCGTCAGATCCGGCGCATGTGCCAGTACGTCGGATACACCGTGAAAGAGCTGAAGCGCGTGCGCATTGAAAAACTGGAAGACTCCAAGCTGCCCATCGGAGGCCTTCGAGCCCTAACCAAAGAGGAAAAAGCGGGACTTTTGGGGTCAATTGGTGTATAATGGAAAGATTGCTCTCCCGCGAAGACTGAATAGCGAACAAAGAGCATCATCACGCAATTCCACATTCGGGATTTGCACTTCACCATTCAAGCCAATGGTCAAAATCACCTTCACGTCCCACGGCGCCGCCCGCGAGGTCACCGGCACCTGCCACGAGCTGAACATCGGCGGGAAACGCATCCTGCTGGATTGCGGAATGTTCCAGGGCAAGCGTAAGGAGTCGGTGGAGAAGAACGCCAGCTTTACGTTCGACCCGTCCAAGGACATCGATGCCATGATCCTGAGCCACGCGCACATGGATCACACCGGCCGCATTCCGCTCCTGTACAAGAAAGGCTACGCCGGGGCGATTTTCTGCACCTACGCGACCCAGGACCTCACCGCCGTCATGCTGCAGGACGCCGCCTACATCCAGGAGAAAGACGAAGACTTCTTCCGCCGCCACCTGAAGAACTCCATGCTGGCCACCGGCCCGCTGTACACCCAGCAGGACGCCACCGAGGTCATGAAGCTCTTCGTCGGCAAGAACTACCACGAGCGTTTCCAGGTGATTCCGGGCGTGTACTGCACGTTCATGGAAGCCGGCCACATCCTGGGGGCCGCCATGCTGCTCATTGAAGTCGAGTCCGACGGCAAAATCATCCGCATCGGTTTCTCAGGCGACTTGGGCCGCTCGTCGCTGCCCATTATCCGCGACCCGGAGCAGATGCCGCCGGTGGACTATCTCATCTGCGAGAGCACCTACGGCGACCGCGGGCATGACGACATCTCCACCGCCCGCGACAAGCTGCGCGACGTCATCATTAAAACCAGCAACCGTGGCGGCAAGGTGCTGATCCCGGCGTTCTCGCTGGAGCGCACGCAGGAGATCGTCTACGACTTGCACGTGCTGTGGGATGCCAAGGAAATCCCGGCCGTGCCCATCATCATCGACTCGCCGCTGGCGTCCAAGGTCACCGAGATCTTCCGCCGTCACCCGGAGTGCTACGACCAGGACATGTTCGACCGGTTCCTCAGCAAGGCCCACAACCCGTTCCAGTTCTCGCTGGTGAACTACACCGAGAGCGTGGACGAGAGCAAGGAACTGAACGGCGCGCGCGGCCCCATGATCATCATGGCCGGTTCGGGAATGTGCGAGGCCGGACGCATCCGTCACCACCTCAGAAACGAGCTGGAAGACCCGCGCAACACGTTCCTGGCCGTCGGCTACATGGCCGAGAACACGCTGGGACGCCGCATCATCGACAAGGAGTTCCACGACGTCACCATCTTCGACGAAGTGGTGCAGAAGAAGGCCGAGATCGAATACATCAACGCGTATTCCGGTCATGCCGACTGCAACGACCTGGACGCCTACATCGCCAAAATCCCCGGCGTGAAGAAGGCGTACTTCGTCCATGGCGAAGAGAAAAGCATGATGGCGCTGGCCAAGCGCACCATCGCCGCACGGCCTATTGAAATCGAACTTCCCGAGCGCGAGCGCGTGTACGAGTTGAATTAGAAGCGCGCATCTCGGAGCCATACGCACAATCGGTTGTGTTGATATTTTTGACAACTCTTCACGAAGCCCTACTGTGTGAAGCCATATGAAGCTCCTCGATCGTTACGTCGGTGCCCCCGCCCAGGTGCGGACCCCGGCGGTTTTTGCCCAAATGCTGGCTGCCGCCGGCAAGAACGTGCGAGGCAAAGTCACCTCGCTGCTGACTGCTGATGATTGGGACGCGCACGTGCGCGGTTGCGTGGCGGCAATCGGCGAGGAAGGCGACCGTCAGGGCGTGGGAGTGCTGCACCCGGACCAGCAGAAAGTCGTGGTGCGCGTGGAGACCGGCACGCTGATGGTCCAGACGCTGGTGCGCCGCATGCTGGCCGAAGTGGATGCGCGGGGATTGGATTTCATCCAGGACATGGAGCCCGAAGAAGCACGCAATCTTGGCGCCGGCTACACGCTGCGCCGCCGCAAGCGCACCAACCATTTCGCGTTCCACAACCATGGGCCGCAGACCGGATTTCCGGTCGATGCCGCCATCGATGCTGGCGACGGATTGCTCCTGTTCGATGTCACCGCGTCCCAGGAATCCTGGCGTGCGGCGGTGGACGTGGATCACCAGCGGCTGGTGCCGGCCCGACAGCTCATCCGCCAAGCCGGCGGAGCCGATCTGCAAAAATTCGACGTACTGCTGGATGAAGGCGGACCGCACCGTGCCGACCGCATGCGGAAAGAGCACGAGGGCATCCATGCCGTGAGTCTGCCGTTGCGCGAAGAGGTATTTGCGCTGGCCGACACGACGTTCAAGCGCGTCCGCCCGTATGTCATGACGGCACCAAAGACCGCCGAAGCGGTCTAGTCCTTTCCCGTATCGTACGGCACCGGAATCTGCGGAATATGGAAGCCCTGGCGGTACCGGTAGCCCACCGCGCTCACCAGCCACTCGCGGGCGGCGGCACTTGCGCGTTGCTCGTGTTCCATCACTTCACTGACATCGGTGGTGTAGTTCAGGACGAACGCGAAGTGCGGGCTGTGACGCGGGTGGGGCTTGTCGTTGATCGGCTCGTAATACGGTGCCATGACGAACGCCATCAGCTTGCGCAGCGCGCCGGTGTGGACGTGCAGCACCGACAACGCGGCGGGTCCGTCGATCATGAACATGTTGTCCATCAGTTCGCGGTTCTGCGGCTGCACCAGCCATGGCGGACCGTACGCTCTGCGCATGGCCTGCTCGCGGTCGAACTGCACCAGCTGCTCGGCGGCATCCTGCGGCATGGGGAATTGCAGAAGCTGCCGGATCATCGAGCGATTGGCCAGGCTTAGGGCTCGGATGGTCGCCTCGTACAACCGGAACGCATACTCGCGGCCTTCGTGAAAGCTTGCCGGATCCTCGGCGGGAACCGCCATGAGGACCGTATTCTGACTCATGCCCAAGCCGGCCAACGCTTTCCCGTAGCCTTCCATGCTGGCGACATCATCGAACTCCGGCGCCGGGCAATAGGCCACCGCGTTCTGCCGGGCCGCACGTGCGCCGAAGCCGCAGCCGACATCGCCGCGCAGCATGCCCTCGTGGATTGCGTCGCGCCGTTGCTGAAACGAAAGGCTCATGGGCGCGCCATTCTACGGCAAAGCTCCTTCTTCGCCCAGCCTTGCACCCGCGGAGGGCTCAAGCGCTTTAGGAAGCCCGTAAGTGCGAGCCCAGGCGCCGCCGCCAGACCAGAATTTCCTCCTTCATCCTGCGCAGTTGCGCGAATGTTTCGACCGCCATCGGCGGCAGATGCTGGATGGCGAATTCCAGGTGCTCGGGACCCGAAGCGGCGAACTGGTGGCGCAACGCATCCGGCAGCGGATCACGCTCCGCCAGCCTGGCAATCGGGCCGATTCTTTCCGGGGGCGTGTTCATAGTCCCAGCTCGGCGGCATGCGGCTTCATGGCCTCCAGCGTGATGCCGACGAATTCATCCATCGGCATGCCGAGCAGCGTCTCGCACTTGCGGATCTGCTCGCGGTCGACCTGGGCGGCGAACGCCTTGTCCTTCATTTTCTTGGTGACGCTCTTCACTTCCACCTCGGCGATTTTCTTGCTGGGGCGGACCTTGGTCACCGCGATGATGAATCCGGTCAGCTCATCCACGCAGTACAGGCATTTGCGCAGCATGGTGTCCAACGGGTACTCGGCGCCGTACTTGTGGGCGTAGTGTGCGCGGATGTCGCCCAGCAGTTCGGCCGGAGCCTGGATGCCCTTCAGCATGTCTTCCAGCGGCTGACCGCAGTGCTTCTCGTAGTCTTTATCCAGGTGGTCCCAGTCCAGGTCATGCAGCATGCCGGCGATCTTCCACGTCTGGGGGTCTCCGCCGAACTTCTTTGCCAATGCCTCCATGGCCGCGCCGGTGGCCACCAGGTGGGCTTTGGTGAGCGTGGCGTGCTCTTGCACCAGCTTCTCGGCACTCGTCAGCAGATGACCGTATTTGGCATGCTCGAGCAGGTGAGCGCCGCTCGGGGCGGGCAGTTCGTTCAGCATGGGTTGGGGCAATGCGTCCTTCATGTGCTTGGGAGAAGATGCGGTCGCCTTCTTGGCGGGAGCCGGTTCAGTCGTCTTTTTGTCGAGCGGCTTCATGAGCGGGAACAGCACCACGTCGCGCAGGTTGTCCTGGCAGGTGAGCAGCGCCACGATGCGGTCGATGCCCATGCCCCAGCCCGAACACGGCGGGCAGCCGTGCTCCAGGGCCGTTACGAACTCGTCGTCCTTGGCGTGCGCGTCTGCATCGCCGCCGGACTTGGCCTTGGCCTGCTCCTCGAATCTGCCGGCCTGGTCGACCGGGTCCACGAGCTCGCTGTAGGCGTTCACGATTTCCCAGCCGCCGACCACCAGCTGGAAGCGGTCGGTGACGTCGGGATTCTCGTCGTTGCGGCGCGCCAGCGGCGACAGATCGATGGGATGCTGGGTGACGAATACCGGCGCGGTGATCTTGGGGCGGCTGACTTTCTTGTACAGCTGGTCGATGAGGTTGCCGCGGCCGAGTTTGGACACGTCCACCTCCAGCTGGATGTTCGCTTTCTTCATGGCGGCGCGCAGCGCATCGGCGGTTTTGTGATCCTCGAAATCGATTCCCGAATCGCGCTTGATGAGATCGCGGATGGACACGCGCGGCCAGTCGCCGCCGAAATCCACGTCCACCGGCTTGCCGTCGCGGCCGGGAATGGTCGCCTTGGTGGCGCCGCGCGTCTGTATCAGCAAATGTTTGAACATCTGCTCGGTGAACTTCATGTTGTTCTCGTAGTCCCAGTACGACGCATAGTGCTCGCACATGGTGAACTCCTGCAGGTGGCTGGGGTCCATGCCTTCGTTGCGGAACACCGCGCCCAAACTGAACGTCTTGTCGAAGCCGCCGACCAGACATTCCTTCTGATGCGTCTCCAGCGCGATGCGCAAATACACGTCCAGATCCAGCGCGTTATGGTGCGTGGCGAACGGCGTAGCCAGGGCGCCCGAGGCGCTGTTCACCAGCACCGGGATTTCCACTTCCACGAATCCGTTCTGCCAGTAGAACTCGCGCAGGGCGCGGATGAAATTCGATCGGAACGTCATGCGCTCGAACGTCTCGCGGTTGCTCGTCAGGTCCAGGTAGCGCTGACGATAGGCCGTCTCGCGGTCGCTGAGGCCGTGCCATTTCTCGGGCAGCGGACGCAACGTTTTGCTCAGCATCGTCCAGGTTTTCACCGCGATGGTCGGCTCGCCTTTCTTGGTGGTGAAGCGCGTTCCTTCCACGCCCACGAAGTCGCCCAGATCGATCATCTTGCCGGCCAGCGCGTACTCTTCGGCGCCCATGTCCTCTTCGCGCAGCGCGATCTGCATGCGGCCGGTGTGGTCCTGCAGCGTGGCGAACGTGAGCTTGCCCATCTCGCGGAACAGCATCACGCGGCCGGCCATGCGGACCGAGTCGCCTTCCTTCAAACCGGCGCCCGCACCGAGGGTGTGGGTCCGGTCGAAGTTCGGCGCGTAGGGGTTGCGTCCGAGTTTGCGCAGTTCATTGACTTTGTCGCGGCGGAAATCTTCCATGCCGCGATCATAGCATTTCCGGCGGCGCAAATCCGCCGTCGATCTTAGTAGAACTTCACGTACATGTTTTCCACGATCATCGGGAACAGCACCAGGCCGGTCAGGAAGAACTGCGCGGCGAGGTTAAAACCGACGGCGGCCCACAGCAGGGCCGGGTTGGTCTTGGAATGCTTCGATAGCATAACGGGAGGGGAAATGATTATTTTTGAACGGCTTTGACGATGGCGTCCACTCTGCCGGCGGTGATGTAGCCGTCTTCGGCTTCCAGTACGTCCAGCAGCTTGGAGAGGCTTTCGGTGCTGGTCACGGAGTCCTTCAGCTTGTGGAAAACCTGCTTCTTGGACGTGGTGACGCCGCGCGGTTCACGCGGGCCTTTTTCATCGGCCTTCATGATGTCGAAATCGCACAGGTTCAGCATGTCGGCCAGCGTCTGCTTGGGCTCCTTGGAGGTGGCGGTCAGCGCGTAGCGGGCCATGCGGTATTCCTGCGGTTTGCCGGTCTTCAGTGCCTTCAGGTCGGCCAGATTGCGCAGATTCTTCTGCTCCAGGGGACGGTACCAGTCGTACTTGTCGGTCTCGCCGTCGGCGGGCTTGGCCTCTTGTCCGGGCTTCCAGGTGTAGTACGCGAAGATATTGGTGGTGTACGTGGATGCCGACGCCTTGGTCTGCTCTTTTCCGACGGGATACTGCAGTTCATCCAGGCTCATGAAGTTCTGCATGTAGTCGGTCATGAAGCCGGTCACGTCGTCGGGCTTCACGTTCAGCACGCGGCCTCCGAACGCTTTGTCCGTGTACATGCGCTGCTGCAAGTTCGAGCGGACGCCGGTCGGATCGCGCCGCATGATCAGCCACGTGGTATCGCCTTCCGTGTACACCGCAGCCGACATGGTGTTGGAGCCCGTTTCGCCCCAGAAACGGTTCTTGAGTTCGGCACGTCTGGGTTCGGGCAGATCTTTGATCTGGTCCAGCAGTTTCTGGTAGTTCGCAGCGCGCTTCTCGATGGCGGCCTTGTCGACGAGGCTGGCCTTCTCCTTGCCTTCCACCGGCGGCACGGCTTTGGGCGTCGAATCGTTCACGATGTCTTCGGGGGCCGGCGGCAGCGGCGAGCCGACCAGGCGGCCCTTCTCCATCTGCGTGGACGTTTCGATTTTCACCTCGCCCTTTTCCACGGTCGGCGTGATGGTGATCGTCACCACCTGTTCGCCGCGCTGGAACTTGATCGTCTCGCTGTAGACGTCTTTTTTTGCATCCTTGCTCTCCTTCTGCAGCAGTGTTTTTTCGTGGACCGAGCCGTCTTCCATTTTCTTGGTCTGGCTGATCATCTGATCGCCCTTGGTCACGGTCTTTTTCTCGCGCGTGACTTTGCCGTCGGCGGTGAGCTTGGTGACTTCCGTCACCGTCTGGGTGTCGCCCTTGGTCTCCACGACGGTGGTGTCGTAGACGACTTCGCCGGCCAGCAGCTTGGGCTTCTCCACGGTGACGGTGCGTACGCCGGCCTTCTCGATGACCGTGCGCTTTTCCACGCCGGTCTTGCCGCCGCCGATGTCCTTCACGACGGTGGTGGTCTTCACTTTGGCGTTCAGCAGCTTGCCGTCCTCGGACTCCGGATCGATCGCTTTGTCCTCGCCCTTCTCAGGGTCCTCGAAGACGTTGGCGCTCTTCACCGTTTCCTCGGCCTTGCCCGGCTTCTGGATGGTGGTCTTCACGATGAACCACCACTTTCCTTTGTTCGGCCCTTCGGCCACGGTGCGCTGGAATTCCTTGTATTCGCGCTCCACGGTGCCGTCGGGCTTGATGACTTCCACCTTTTCGCTGTAGATGATTTTGTTGTTCTTGGTGCGGCGCGGCGTGCGGGTGGTGATCTTCTTCTCTTTGGCAGTTTCCTCCGTAATCTTCTCCTCCTTGCCCAGCAGCACCGGGTCCTTCGGGTTCTCGCCGGGGATCTTCTTCACGGTCGTCTCGGTGACGGTTTTCTTGCCCACCGCTCCGTCGGCGCCGCCTTCGGCCGGCTTTTCTTTGCCGTCGATCGGCGGTCCGTCTTCATCGGCCAGCTTGGGCGCGTTCTCGGCTCCCGGAGGCGCGTTGCGTGCCGAGGCGAAGCGCTCGCGGGCCTTCGGGTCCGTCGACAGGGCGAGCATCATCATGTCCAGCATTTCTTTGCCGCCCTTCTGGGTGCCCTGGAACACGGCCGGGTTCGAAATGACCGGCACGCCCAGCTTGCGGTCGCCGTCGAAGTTCACGCACTGGTAAATCGTCAGGTTGCTCGTCGAGCGGTTCATGCCGAACACGCAGGTGGTCAGGGTGACCTTGCGTCCGTCGGGCAGCGTGGCGGTTTCGGCGAACACCGCCAGCAGGTTCTCGTATTTGTATTCGGAGCCCACCGCGTCGAGCAGCGGCAGGTGCATGGCGTTGTCCTCGCGGCAGAACAGGAACGGCGGCGGTCCGCCTCCCGGCAAGCGCTTCTCCAGTTTTCCGAAGCGGCGGAAGCCGAGCGGGCGCGTCTTCACGCGCTCGTAGCTGTGCACCGCGGCCGAGGCCTGTGTCAGCAGCGCCTGCAGGTTCATGCCGTCGGTCTCTTCCAGCGACTGGATGTCCAGGCCGATCAATTCGGGCGGCAGTTGTTTCACGTCCTTGTTGTCGTCCCTCCACTTCTGCACCAGAGCGCCGATCGCCTCGCGCAGTTTCTTGGCAACTTCGGCATCCAGAGCGCCCTTCTCGGCTTTCTGGGCCAGCGGCACCATGTA
>DAORHV010000015.1:0-11289 GCA_035438175.1 Candidatus Peribacteria bacterium | reverse complement strand
CGAGTCGGTGACCACGAAGGCGGCCTTGGACAGCAGTTTCAGCATGGGCATGTACCCCACCGGATCGTGGATGAGCAGATGCGGGCCTTCGAACGACGAGCGGTCCATGGCTTCCAGGATTTTGCGCGTGCGGGGATGGATGAGGAACACGCCGGTCGTCTTGCGCTCGCGGAACAGCGCAGACAAACACTTCAGCGCGAACGCCAAACGACGCGGATCGTCTACCAGCGACGGGCGGTGCAGCGTGAGCAGCGCATACGGACCCTCGAGCGCCGCCAAGTCCTTGGGCAGTTGCGTGCCGCCGGCCAGCGCCAGGTGCTCGCGCACGGCGTCCTGGACGGTATTGCCGACCACCAGGATGCGCTTGTCATCCAGACCTTCGGCCAACAAATGCTTGCGCTGGTGCTCGGTGGGCGGGAACAGGAAATCGGACATGCGGTCGGCCAGCATGCGGTTCACTTCCTCGGGCATCCCCAAGTCGCCGCTGCGCAGGCCCGCCTCCACATGAGCCACCAGGCAGCCGTGTTTATGCCCGGCAAGCGCGCCTGCCAGCACGCTGTTGGTATCGCCTTGCACGATCACGACATCCGGCTTCTCCTTACTCCAAATTTCCGCGCAACCCTGCATGGCTGCGGCCAGCATGAGCACCGGATGCGGCGAAGCGGTCTGCAAACGATGCGTAGGTTCGGGCAGGAACAGTTCCTCGAAGAACACTTTGTCCATGACGTAGTCATAGTGCTGCTGCGTGTGGATGAGTTGCAGCGGGATGTTCCGCGTGACGATGCGGCGCAGCAACGGAGCCAGCTTGATGATTTCAGGACGCGTGCCGAGAACGACGCAGATGCGCTTCATACTGGAAGGGAGGCCAGGATACGCTCCCCCGCCCGCCCGTCCCAGAGCTCCGGAACCTTCACGGTGGGCGGCGCAGGATACTCGGCGTAGGCCAGAACCTTCTTCACATCCTCCGGACGCTCCAAATCGATGAGCGTGTTGCTGCCGCTGTCCACGGTGCTGGGGCGCTCGGTGTTCTTGCGCAGCGTGAAGCACTTCTTCCTCAGGAGCACGGCCTCCTCCTGAATCCCGCCCGAGTCGGTGAGGATGAACCGCGCGTCCTTGCACAGACGCAGGAACGGGATGTATCCCAGCGGTTCGATGACGGTGATGCCGGCCGGCAGTTTGTCCGCCAGCTCGAAACGCTCCAGCGAAGCTCGCGTGCGGTGATGAAGCGGCAGCACGACCGGCGTGCGGCGGGCCACTTCGCCCAGGAAGTCGATGTTCCTCTTCAGCGCCCCGGCAGTATCGACGTTGCTCGGGCGATGCAGCGTGACGACGCAGAACGGCGACGAGATGCCGTCGGGCAGTTCGGCGTCGTCGATGTGCGGCAGCATGCGGATGAGCGTGTCGATCATGGTGTTGCCGATGAGCTCGGCGCGGCCCTTCCTCTTTTCTTTCTTCAGGTTGTCCATGCCCGACTGTTCGGAGACCAGCAGCAGGTCGGCGATCGCATCGATGGCGATGCGGTTGTGCTCCTCGGGCATGGAGTCATCGAACGAGCGCAATCCGGCTTCCACGTGCGCCAGCTTTATTCCTGCTTTCTTGGCGGCTTGAGCCGCCCCCAGGGCTCCGTTCACATCGCCGTAAACGAAAATCCAGTCCGGCGCGTGCTTCCGGAACACCGGCAGGCAGGCGGCTTCGGTTTTGGCGATGACGTCTTCGCGCGTGCCGCCGTGGATATCCAGGTTTTCATCCGGCAGCGGGATTCCCAACTGGTCGAAGAAGATATCCGAAAACAGCGGATCGTAGTGTTGGCCGGTGTGCACGATGAGGTGCCCGACTTCGTCACCGTCACGGTCCGCGATGGCATGGTGCACGGCCGCGAGTTTCACGAAGTTGGGACGCGCCGAGCAGATACTGAGGATTCTCATGCGTATGCGGAAACCGCTGAAGTATAGCAGTCTGCGGAAGAAAACCGCTTATCTGCCATCGAACCCGACTGCCTTCATGATCCGGTCCATGCGCTTGCTCCAGGTGAAGCTTTCGACGTGTCCTCGGGCGATGCGGGCGCGCTTCTCGGCGTTTTCGCGGTACTCGAAGACGTCGCGGATGGCGTCGGCGGTGGCGTCGGCGTCGCCCGCCGGGTTGAACGAGGCCATGCTTTCATCCAGCACGTCGCGGATGGGCGGCAGGTCGGCGGTGACAATGGGGCGGGCGGCGGCCATGTATTCGAAGATCTTCAGCGGCGACGTGTCGCGGATGTAGAACGGATGCTTGGATTTCGGCGCCGGATAGACCAGCACGTCGCAGGCGGTGAGGAACGTCGGGATCTTGGCGTGCGGCAGGAAACCGGTGAACGTCACGCAGTCGCGCAGCAGCGGATCAAGTTCATCCACGAAGCGCTGCTTCACGTTCTCGGGACCGCCGGCAATGACTGCGCGGAATTCGAATCCGCGTTTGCGCAGTGCGACCAAGGCATCCAGCAATTCGGGAATGCCTTTGGATAACTTCATGCTTTCCAGCTGTCCGGCGTAGCCGATGAGCGGCAGGCCGGCGGGAATGCCCAGGCCTTTGCGCGTGTCGGCGGCGGCAGGCAGCATTTCGAAATCATGCAGGTCCACCGCGTCACCTTCCACCACCACCGGCACGTCGGACACTCCCATTTCCACCAGCGCGGCACGCATGGACGTGGTGAGCGCGACGATCAGGCGGCACTTGCGCAGCTGGCGCAGGAACGTGCGTTTGCCGACGCGCGGAATGCGGTGGAGCTCCAGGATGACGGGCTTGTTCAGTGTGGTGAGCACCGGCAGTAACTCGGGCGTGCGGGTGTAGATGCAATCGAAATCCTTGGTGCGCTTGGCGAGTACGCCGTGCAGCGCGCGGCCGAACAGGAACGTGGTCAGCTTCAGCCCGGTAACGCCCGGCGCCCACCACGCGGCGATGCCGTCGATGGTTCCCAGCTGGTGCAGCGGGATCGGCGAAGACAGTCCGTAGTAGGCCGCGAAGTTCTGGTCGATGGGGTTGTGGCGGAACGGCGAGAAGATCTCCACATGGTGGCCGAGGCCGTACAGCGCCTGCGTGACCTTGGCGACCTGGTGGCCGTGCGCGCGTTCGTTGGGCAGCCGGACGTTGGTGCAGTACGCGATCCGCATACCCGGGACTATACCAAAATCGGCCGTGCTATGCTGCGCGGCAGTGCAACTCGACCGCAGACTGTTCAACGGCAAGCTCCAAAGCTCCATCGTATACCCCGAGTTCTTCCCGCTCGCGGGCGGCGAAACGGTGGTGAACCTGGGCTGCGGCGTCGGTCCGCAGGCGGTCACGTATACAGGAAAGTTCTCGCGCATGGTGGGTGTGGACCTGAATGCCGAACGTCTGGAAGCCTCCAAGATCCTCTTGGCCGAGCACGGGGTGCAGAACTACGAAACGCTCTGCGCGCCGGTGGAGAAGACCGGACTGCCGGACGCCAGTTTCGACAAAGCACTGGCCATCGACATCATCGAGCATCTGCCCGACCCGCTCGGAATTCTCATCGAGGCGCACCGCCTGCTGAAACCGGGCGGCGAACTCCTGGTGAGCGTGCCGGCCATGCACGACCACTACGTGCATTTCGCCAAAGCCATCGCAAAACTTCTTGGACGCAAAACCAAAGACACGCCGCACGGCCACCTGGACGCACACAACAGCGAGTACTCGGTGGACGGCTGGCTGCGCCTGATGGCCCAGACGCCCATGAAGGTGATGCGCACGCGCGCCACCACGCTGTGGCCGCCGTTTCATTTGTACGGTTCGCCGCGCTTCTGGTTCACCAACCCGGTCCTGCATGCCATCGACACCCGGTTGTGCACGCTGCCGGTGCTCAAGCGCTTCGGCCAGGCGTACCTCGTGGTGCTGCGCAAACCGTAGTACCATCCCCCTATGCCCGCCATCAGCATCCCACTGGTCCGCTCGACGTTCTTCCATGAGCAGGACACCCGCAAGAAACTGGCCGAGTTCGTGTTGAACACGCCGTTCCTCAGCATGGGCAAGCATTGCCTGGAATTCGAAAAGACCTTCGCAGCACTCCAGGAGCGCCGTTTCGCGGTACTGGTCTGCAACGGCAGCGCCGCCAATTTGGGGCTGATCCAGGCGCTCATCAACCTGCGCCGGCTCAAGCGCGGCGACAAAGTGGGGGTGTCGGCGGTGACGTGGGCCACCAACGTCATGCCGCTCATGCAGCTGGGGCTCGTGCCGGTCGCGGTGGATTGCAGCGTGGACAATTTGAACGTGACGTCGGCCGAGCTGGCAAAGCACATCAAGGGACTGAAGGCGATGTTCATCACCAACGCGCTCGGATTGTGCGGCGACATCGAGGTGATCCGCGAGTTGTGCGACAAACACAACGTCCTCTTGATTGAGGACAACTGCGAGTCGCTCGGCACGCGCTACAAAGGAACCCTGCTCGGCAACTACGGCGAGGCATCCACCTTCTCGTTCTTCGTCGGCCACCACCTGTCCACCATCGAAGGCGGCATGATCTGCACCGACGACGAGGAGCTGCACGAAATGCTGGTGATGGTCCGCGCCCACGGCTGGGACCGCAACGTTTCGGAGGCGACGCGCACCGCGCTGCGCGCCAAGCACAAAGTGGATGATTTCCGCGCCAAATACACGTTCTACGAGTCCGCCTACAACCTGCGTCCCACTGAAATCACCGGATTTTTGGGTGCCCTGCAGTTGCCGCTCCTGAACGGAACCATCGACCGCCGCCTGGAGAACTTCAAACACTTCCAGGCCGCCGTGGCCAAAAAGCCGGAGTGGTACCACCCGCTGAAGGCGGACCATATCGAGCGTTTGTCGAACTTCGCCATGCCGGTCGTGACCAAGTCGCCCGAGATCCTGGCCGCCGCCGTGAAACGCTTCACCGATGCCGGCGTGGAGAACCGCCCCATCATCGCCGGCAATATCCAGGAGCATCCGTTCTGGACCAAGGAGTATTCGTCGCCGCTGTGCCAGCAGGCGCATATGATCCACACCCACGGACTGTATTTCCCGAACAACCCGGATCTGACGCCCGACGAGGTAAAACGGCTCTGTGCGCTGGTGACGGGTGAGTGATAGACTGCACCGCATGTCCAAGCGCGCTCTCATTACCGGCATTACGGGGCAGGACGGTTCGTACCTGGCCGAATTGCTGCTGAGCAAAGGCTACGAAGTCCACGGACTCGTGCGCCGCGCTTCCACGTTCAACCGCGGACGCATCGAGCACCTGTTCACCGATCCGTACACCACCAAGTTCAAACTGACGCTCCACTACGGCGACCTGTGCGACAGCAACTCGCTGCTGCGCGTCATCAACGCCAGCCGGCCGGACGAAATCTATAACCTGGGCGCCCAGAGCCACGTGGGCGTGAGCTTCGAGATCCCCGAAAGCACCGGCGACATCACCGGACTCGGCACCACCCGGCTGCTGGAAGCCATGCGCACCAGCGGACTGAAATCCAAGTTTTACCAGGCCAGCTCCAGCGAGTTGTACGGCAAAGTGCTGCAGGTCCCGCAGGACGAGAACACGCCGTTCTACCCGCGCAGCCCGTACGCCTGCGCCAAGGCCTACGCCTTCGACCTCACCCGCAACTACCGCGAGAGCTACGGGATGTTCGCCTGCAACGGCATTCTCTTCAACCACGAATCCCCGCGCCGCGGCGAGAACTTCGTCACGCGCAAAATCACGCTCAGCATCGCCAAGATCCTGAAGGGCGAGCTGGATTGCCTGCACCTGGGGAACCTGGAAGCCCGCCGCGACTGGGGCTATGCGCCCGAGTTCGTGGAAGGCATGTGGCGCATGCTGCAGCAGGAGAAGGCCGAGGACTTCGTGCTGGCCACCGGCAAGCAGCAATCGGTGCGCGAGTTCCTGGAGCACTGTCTCAACCGCGCCGGCATCACATGGGCCAAGTCGGGCAAGGGCAACGACGAGGTGTACAAAGACGCCAAAGGAAAGACGATCGTCGCCATCGACCCCAAGTACCAGCGCCCGGCCGAAGTGGACACGCTGCTCGGCAATCCGGCCAAGGCCAAACGCGTGCTGGGCTGGGAGCCGAAGACCACGCTCGAAGAGTTGGCGAATATCATGTTGGACGCCGACTGCAAGCTCTTGGGGGTGAAGATTTAACCAAACCCGCATGCGCATCCTGATCCTGACGCCGTGGGTCCCGTACCCGCTTACCGGAGCCTGCCAACAGGACCGTTTCAACGGCTTCAAGCAGATGCAGTCGCTGGGCTATGAAATTCAGGTGATCGCCAAATTCCACCGGTTCCAGGATTCCACCGTCATCCGCGCCGCCTTCGAGAAAAGCGGTATTCCGCTGACGCTGGTGGAGCATCCGCGCAATCCCCTCGCACTGGCGCTGCGCAAGCTGCCGGCCATGCTGCTGAACCCCGCGCTCATGGACGGCGCCGCACTGGAATACACCGATCCCGCCTACGAACGCGTCGTCATCGACATGGTGGAGATCTTCAGGCCCGACGTCATCTGGATGGAATACACCACGCACTGGCCGGTGCTGCGGCTTTTGAAGAAATACGGCATCCCGGTCGTCATGAAATCGTCGCTCAACGAGCCGCAGAACTGCATGGATGAGCACGGCGGAAGTCTGATTTCGCGCATCAAGGCGATCCCCAAACGGCCGGGCGAGCGCATCGCCGCCCGCGAGAGCGATTTGCTGCTGGCCATCACGCCCGATGAACAAAAGTACTACGCCGGACTGGGTGCCAAGCGCACCGGCGTCCTGCCGCTGCGCGGACTGTCCAAGTGCTTCGTGGATAAATTGCATGTCCAGAAAGGCGTTTTGGACGTGGTGTTCCTGAGTTCGAACTACAACATGGGCCACAACCGCGATGCGCTGGAATTCCTGCTCACCAAAATCGTGCCGCTGGTGCGCAAGCAGTTGCCGGGCAAATTCCGGTTCCATCTGACCGGCAAGAAATTTCCGGAGCAATACAGGCCCCTGCTGGCCGACGACGTGCGCGAGACCGGGTTCATCGAGGATTTGCCGGCGTTCCTGGCGACCATGGATATCGCGCTGTGTCCGTGGATTTCGGGCACCGGCATGCAGCAGAAAGTGTTCGAGCCGCTGTGTCGCGGACTGCCGCTGCTCACCACCAAAACGGCCGGTTATCCGTTCGAACACGGCAAGGAACTGTTACTGTGCCGCACGCCGGAAGGCTATGTGGAAGGCCTGAGGATGCTGATGAACACCGACCGCCGCAACGTGATGTCGTTCGCGGCGCGCGCCAAAGCCTGGACGCTGTTCGGCGAGGATGCCGTGAAAAAGGTGATGAAGGACGCCATCGAGAGCGTGCGCCGGGCCTAGTCTGGTACTATCTGACTCATGAAGAACGTCTCTGTTGCCGTTGTTGGTCTTGGTTACTGGGGTCCCAACTGGTTGCGCAACTTCGCCGCCATCGAAGGCAGCGAGCTGCGCTGGGGCTGCGATTTGTCCAAAGACCGCGTCGCCAAATTCGGCCGCCAGTATCCGGCCACGAAATTCACGCAGAAGTACGAGGACCTGCTGACCGACAAGACGCTGGACGCCATCGTGATCGCCACGCCGACATCGTCGCATTTCCCGCTGGCCAAAGCCGCGCTGGAAGCCGGCAAACACGTGCTGGTGGAGAAGCCCATGACCGGCACCGTCGCCGAAGCCGAGAAGCTGGTGGAGTTGGCCAAGAAGAAAAAACTGCATCTGCTCGTCGATCACACGTTCGCCTACACGTCGGCCGTGCGCAAAATCGCCGACATCGTCCAGGCCAAGAAACTGGGCGACCTGCTGTACTTCGACTCCACGCGCATCAACCTGGGCATCATCCAGAAAGACTGCAACGTGCTGTGGGATCTGGCCATCCACGACCTGACGATTTTGGCTTCGGTGGCCGACCTTTCGACCGTGACAGAGGTCTACGCCACCGGCAGCGCGCACTACGGCAAGCACATCGAGGACGGGCACCTGCACCTGAAGTTCAAGGGCGGATTCGCCGCGCACATCCACGCCAGCTGGCTCTCGCCGCTGAAGGTCCGCAAGACGTTCGTGGCCGGCCGCAAAGCGATGATCGTGTACGACGACACCGAGCCAAGCGAGAAGTTGCGGCTGTACGACAAAGGCGTGGAACGCGACGACACCAAGCCCGATCCGTTCTTCCCGAAGTACCGCAGCGGCGACGTGCTCATTCCGGCGCTCGCGGCCACCGAGGCGCTCGGCACCGAGGCCGCCCACTTCCTGGCTTGCATCCGCGGAACCGAAAAGCCGCACGTCTCCGGCGCGGACGGCCTGAGCATGGTGAAGATCCTGTCGCTGGCGGATGAGTCGTTGGCGAAGGGTAAGGCGATCAGCGTCTGATCCCCCGCTAGGCCTTCTTTTTACCGAAGCCGAGCATCATGCCAGTGATGCCGCGGAACAGTCTCCAGTGATACCGCACGTACCGCAGATGATGATCTAGTGGAATGGAGTCCGGCTTACCGAGTTCGGGCCAGATGCGCGCGATGCGCACGAGAAGCATGAGCATGATCAGCGGCTCGCGGAACAAAATCCACCGCACGTATTCGCCCCATGTGTAACCGCTGTCGCGCAGGCGCCGCACCTCCAGCAGCAGATAGCGGTCGTCCTTGGCGCGCATGTCGGCCACGTCCGGCAGCGGCGTGTACAGCGGGTGCTTGAGCGTGATTTCCTTGAACGACGAATCGTACTCGTATTTCTCGTGCACGGTCTTGCCCTTCTGCAGCGTGGCGCCGCTTTTCCTGTTGTGGATGCGCGGCATAATGTCCGGCGTGAGGTGGCCGCGCGTGCGCGGCACGCCGCCGATGACGGGAATGCGCGGAATCTTGATGATGGTTTTGGGGTCCAGGTCCGGCAGCAGATCGGCGATCTCCTGCACCGCCTCGGGGCTCAGTTCTTCATCGGAATCCACATACAGGACCCAGTCCTCCTTGGCGTCGGCGCGCTGGCGCAGGCGCATTTCGGTGAAGTCCTTCACGCGCAGGCTGGGCGTGACGGTGTCGTCGGGATACTGCGGCAGCACCCGGGCGCCGAACTCTTTGGCGATCATGACGGTGTCGTCGATGCTGTTGGCGTCGTGCACCAGAATCTCGCTGAACGGTGCCAGCGGCGCCAGGCATCGCGCCAGCGATCCCGCGCTGTTGCGGGTGAGGACCAGGACCGAACAAGGAATGGGTGCGTGTTCCGACATGTGGTTAAAAAGTGAATTCCCAGCTCTCTCTTCGCACGGGCTTACAGCCGAAACTCTCTTTGAAGAAGAACAATCCTTCGTTGATGACTTTGCCGCCGTCTTCGGTGGAAACGCCCAGATGGAGCGTTTTGCGCTTCTCACGGATGGCGGCTTTCAGCACCTCGGTGAGAATCATGTGCATCGGGTGCTCCTTCTGGAAGGCGTAATCCTGGGCCATGTAGAGCGTGTAGAGCGCTCCGGCATTAATGGTGACCACCACGATGCCGCCCACCAGCACGTCGCCTTTGTACGCGCCGAACAGCCGTACGTCGTTGGGGCACAGCGACGTCAGTTTGATGATTTCCTCCAGCGTGTGCGTCGGCTTGGTGCCGTGGCGTCCGGTCAGCGTGGCCTCCAGGATTTTCCAGAACCCGGCCCAGTCGTCGGTGACGCGTACGGTAATGCCGGCGCGTTCTGCCTGGCGCACCATGTTGCGGCACTTGCCCGTCAGCGAACCCAGCAGCAGTTCTTCGGTGAGTGCCGAGGCATCGATGGCGCCGTCCATTTCGAAGCGCGTGCAGGTCCATCCTTTCTGGAACATCCAGTATTCCTGATCGTCCGAAAAGCCTTGGCGGATGCTCTGGGGAGTCAGGCGCACGAACGACATGCCCGCCAGCTTTTTGGCTTTGGCATGCTCGGTGAGCAGCGCCAGAATCTCGCCGGTGTCCTTCACGCTCACCCCGGGGGCCAGCACCAGTCCGCCGTACGACGCGCCCGGGTGCGCGACGAGTTTGTTGTCCTTCACCGCGGCGGGCAGCACGGCCACCGCGTTGGCGCCGTCCATGACCCACAGCGATGCATCGGCGAAACGGCCTTCGGGGTGGTAGGCCAAAAAACGGCGCGTATGGAAAAACGTTCCGTTACGCGACGCGGCGACGAACGCATCCCATTTCGCGTCGTTGCCGGCGGTGTGGGGAACAAGCGTAAAGCTCATGCGGGCCTGGAAAGCGTCATGAGGAGTGTAGCAGCGTTGTCCGGATCATCTCCGGCGGCAGTGAAGCCGTTTTTCTCGTAGGCGCGGATGGCGCGCTGATTGGTCTTCAGCACCTTTAGGACTATTTTGTCGAACCCCAGGATTTCAAATCCGTATCGCACCAACAGACCGATGGCTTCACTCCCCCATCCTTTACCCAGCGCTTCCGGATGACCGATGGTAATGCGCAACGTGCCCTCCTTTTTCACTGCATCGATATCCACGAATCCGCCGTTGCCGATGAGTGCGTGGTTCGAAGCCGTAAGAATGGAAACCATTTTGCGGTCGGGCTGCTGTACACGCTTGAACCAATTGTTCTGATCTTCCAGAGTCGGTACGCGGTGATCGTCGATCAGTGTGCGCAGTTCGGCGTTCTCCGAAAGCCAGCGCTGGAAAAACGGCTGATCCTCCGTTGTCATGACCGCGAGGGCCACATGTTTGCCGGCCAGTAGGATGTCGCGCTTGGTCATTAGAACAGCAGCCTAAACCAGAAGTTGTGCAATTCCCAGTTTCTGCATACGCTTCGGACATGCCCGTACCGTTCCTGGATCTGAAGGCCCAGTACCGTTCGATCAAACCCGAGATCGATGCCGCCATGCAGGCCGTGGTGGACAAATGCGCCTTCGCGGGAGGCCCGTACGTGGAGCAGTTCGAGAAGGAATTCGCCGCCTACTGCGGCGCCAAGTACTGCGTGGGACTGGCGTCCGGCACCGCCGCGCTGGAATTGCCGCTGCGCGCCTACGATATCGGCGCCGGGCACGAGGTCATCACCGTCACCAACTCGTTCTTCGCTTCGGCCGAGGCCATTTCGCTGGCCGGCGCCACGCCGGTACTGGTGGACTGCCGCGCCGACGACGCGCTCATCGACGTATCGCAGATCGAGAAAGCCATCACGTCCAAGACGGCCGCCATCATCCCGGTGCACCTGTACGGCCAGCCGGCCGACATGGACGCCATTCATGCCATCGCCAAGAAGCACAAACTCATCGTCATCGAAGACGCCTGCCAGGCCGTCGGCGCCGAGTTTGCCGATGGTCGCGGCAACTGGTTTAATGCCAGCACGT
>DAORHV010000014.1:0-11300 GCA_035438175.1 Candidatus Peribacteria bacterium | reverse complement strand
ATCCGCGGCGCGCGCGGGGTCCAGGCCCATGCGCTCCAGCTCGCCCAGGTGCGGCGTGAGCACGGCGTTGCGGCCCTTGAGCGCCGCGAGCGTGAACGGCTGCAAACCGCTGGCATCCACGACGAGCGGGCAGGTCGACGATTCGAAGATGGTCTGCAGGGCGGCCAGCATTTTCGGCGTGCGGGCCAGGCCCGGGCCGATGACGGCGCAATCGATGGTCGCCAACAGTTCCAGCAACACCGCGTGGTCCTTGGGCGTGAAATCATCCGGCGCGGCGGCGGTACCGAACCAATACACCTGCAAGTTGGGTGAGGCGTGCTTGGTGACTTCCACATGAACGGCGGGCACCAGCACGTACACCAAATCGGCCCCGCCCGCTTCGGCGGCCAATGCCGAGAAGATGGGCGCGCCGTGCTGATGGAGCGAGCCGCCGATGACGGCGACTTTGCCGTTATCGCCTTTGTGCGAATCGGCTGGGCGTTGCATGACGAAAGTGTACATCAAAGTTGGCGCGCGCAATGCCTGCGAATCTTCAGCGCTTGCCGAACATCTGCACGGCGCCGGCCACCGCCGTCTCGATGCGCTCCTTGAATTTCGCCTGCGAGAATTTGCGGGCGCTGTCGCGGATGGCGGCGCGGTCCCAGTTCTTCGCTTCGCATTCCAACACCGCGGCCGAAAACGACTCCACCGTTTGCGCGTTTGCCAGCACGCCGGTGACGCCGTGTTGCACCACGTCCAGCACGCCGCCTTTCCCGAACGCGACAACCGGCGTGCCGCTGGCTTGTGCCTCCAGCGGGACGATGCCGGCGTCTTCGACTTGCGGGAACAGTACGGCTTTGGCGTCGGCGTAGAGGCGTGGAAGATCGGCGTCGGGCACGAAGCCTTTGAACGTGACGGTGGGCCCGGCAAGGGCTCGCAGACGGGCTTCCTCGTGTCCGGTGCCGCCGATGACCAAGTTGATGTTGAGCGCGTTGGCCAGCTGGATCAGCAGATCGAATTTCTTGTACGGCACCAGGCGGCCGAGCGCCAGGTAGTAGCCGTCTTTCGCCGGCGATCCGGGCACGGATTCGAAGAAGCGGTCATCCACCGGCGGCGGGATGACGATGCTGTCACGGCCGTAAATACGCGCGATGCGGCTCTGGGTTTCGGTCGAGTTGGCGATGAAGACATCCGCGCGGCGGGCGGTGGACACATCCCAGCGGCGCAAGCGCTTGAGCTGCTGCTTCACTTTTTTCTTCAGCCATCCTTGGACGCGAAAATCCTTCAGGTACTCGGCTTCCATTTCCCACGCGTAACGCATGGGTGTGTGGCAGTAGCAGACGTGCACGGCGCCCGACGGCGGCACGATGCCTTTGCCGACCGCGTGCGACGAACTGAACACCACGTCGTAGCCCGAGAGATCGATGTCTTCCATGGCGCGCGGCAAGAGCGGGAGCAGCCACTGATGTCTGCCCAGCACGCCGTACAGCCACTGGAGACGACCCACCGGACGGACGTCGGCCTTGGCGAGCGCCGGCAGCCGCGCCTTGTTGTAGACCGTGGTGAACAACGGCGACTCCGGCCACATGCGGTGCAACGCGGCGATGACATGTTCGGCGCCGCCGTAGGTGGGGAGCCAGTCGGCGACAAGGGCGAGGCGCATGGGGGCATGGTAGCGGGAACCGGGCCGGGATGAAGTCATTCAGTCACTAGGCAGACTCCGAAGACTCCAACGACGCCAAGGGCTCCGAAGATCGGCGCTCTTTGGAGTCCTGGGATTCTTTGGTGTCTTTGGCGTCCTCTCGGGCTCGAAACCACCACCCCGTCTGCTGCTACACTAGCGTCCATGCCGCTCAAGAAACCGAGCAGGTTGCCGAAGCACTTAAACCGCGCGGCCAGCCCGTTCGTGCGCACCATGGCCAAGAAGTACTATCGTACGACGATGGTACGGCGGCGCATGCGCAATATTTCACACGGCACCCGCAAGTGGACCAAGGTGGCGTCGGCGATCGGATCCGAATTCAAGGTGTGGGCAGGCATCGCCGGAATCCTGACCGTTCTGGCGATCATCGGAATCCTGCTGTTCTCACCGATCTTCGACGTGAAGCAGATCCAGGTGCGACGCCAGGACGCGCGCCTGGACATAGAAGA
The DNA here is from genome assembly GCA_035438175.1 of Candidatus Peribacteria bacterium. GTDB lineage: Bacteria > Patescibacteriota > Gracilibacteria > Peribacterales > Peribacteraceae > DAORHV01. The sequence goes on along the minus strand of DAORHV010000014.1, from coordinate 9,170 downwards.
AGTCCAGGAAGTGCTGAAGCCGCTGTTCCGTACGCGCCTGCCGTTCATCACCAAGAGCCAGGTGTTCGAGCTGCTGGCCGACCAGTATCCGGACATCCGCCGCATCGAGATTTCCAAGCAGTATCCGTCCACGCTCATTATTTCCGCGTACTTGGACACCGTGGCGGCCGAACTGAAGCTGGACGAGCCGTACACCGGCACCGGCGCCATGAGCGGTTCGGGAAGCTACGCCTACGTCACCACCGACGGCTACGCGGTGTTCACGCCCATCGCGCTGGCCGGGGGCGACAAACTGCCGAAGCTGCGCATCACCGACTGGGGCGTGAAGCCCACCAACCGTACGTTCCTACTCTCCACCGAGTTTCTGCAGACCATTTTCCAGGCACGGGACATGCTTTCGAACAACTTCGGCTTCAACGTGACGGACATCACGGTGTTCATCCGCGCCCAGGAGTTCCACATCCGGGCGAATAAGGTGTCGTTGTGGTTTGATCTGACCAGTCCGGTGGCACTACAATTCCAGCGCTTCCGGGATTTCCTCAAAACCGTCCCGCTGGACCAGGTGAAGGAGTACGTCGACCTGCGCATCTCCGACCGAGTGATTTACAAGTGAGCGCACCTTCCGCGCCCATCCCCCTTCCGCACGCATGCTTCGCGCCATCGCATCCCTTCTCTTGCTCGGCATGGTGCCGCCGACGGCCGACAGCGTGCATACCGCATCGCTGCCCAGTATCGAGGTGGTCCAGGTGGCCGCGCCGTCGGACATCCGCGAGAATTTGAAGATCCCGGCGCTCAGCGCATCCGGCGCCATGCTCATCGACTTGGACAGCGGCGAGGAGTTGTTCTCGGTGAATGCCGACACGCCGCGTCCGATGGCGAGCCTGACCAAAATCATGACCGCGCTGATCGTGCTGGAGCACCACTCGCTGGATGAAACGGTGACCATCCCGCCCATTGCGGAGACCATCGGCGGAAGCACCCTGAAGGCCAAACCGGGCCAGCGGCTGAAGCTATCGGCCATGCTGAAGGCACTGCTGCTGCCGTCGGCCAACGACGTGGCGTATTCGCTCGCCGTCTTCCACGGCCGCACCGTCTCCAATTTCGTAAGCGACATGAACGAACGCGCCGCGGCACTCGGCATGAGCCACACGCATTTCAATAATCCGGCCGGACTGGACAGCCAGCAGCAGTACTCGTCGCCGCGCGACCTGGCATGGCTGACGGTGGCCGCGTTGCGCCAGCCGGCGTTCCGAGCCACGGTGGGCATGCGCTCGGCGACCATCGTAAGCGCCGACGGCACCGAATTCCCGCTCACCAACACCAACGAAATGCTGCACTACAATGACAGCGTCTTCGGAGTGAAGACCGGTACCACCGATTCGGCCGGTGAATGCCTGATCGTCGCTTTCGTCTCCGGAGAGCGCTCGTACCTCTTAGTCCTTTTGAAGTCCGCAGACAGGTATACTGACGCGCTGAACGTGCTCCAAGCCGTTCAGAATGCACTCTAGACCGCTCGTATGCGATCCCCGCGCCCACCCGCCCAGCATTGGCTTTCGCTCCGCATCCGCATCCTGTGCGTGCTGGTGCTCGCGCTGTCCATGTTCCTGCCGCGCTACAGCCCGGACGTGCAGGCCGCGCCGCAGGAATTCACCGACCAGGAAGACGGCTCGATCGTGTTCATCGAGGATGGATTCCTAATGAAAACCTCGTCGCTCACCGAACAGGGAACGCGCAGCGCGTTCAGTGAAGGAATCATCCATACCGTCGAACCCAACGAGAGCATCGCTGGCATCGCCAAGAGCGCCGGAATCAAAGCCGAGACCGTGCGCTGGGCCAACAACCTGGCCGACACCGCCACGGTGAAGCCGGGCCAGAAACTGCTGATCCTGCCGGTCGACGGCGTGCTGCACACCGTGAAGCGCGGCCAGAACCTGTCGTCCATCGCCGAGCTGTACTCGGTGCCCGCCGAGAAGATCTCGGAGCAGAACAAGCTGAAGGGCGGCTACCTGCTGGCGGGCCAGCAGCTGATCGTGCCGGGTGGCAAGCCGATCGTGGACGTACCGAAGGTGATCATTTCCTCCAAGCCGCCGGTGGTCGTGCCGCCGGGAACCAAGCCCCCGGCCACGCCAGCCGTTCCGGCCAAGACGTACGTCATCGAGCCGACCTACGGCGTACTGCAGAACCCGTGCGATTGTTACTACACCCAGTACTTCAGCCCCGGTCACTTCGGCGTGGACATGCAGCACAAGGGCGGCAGTCCCATCTTCGCCGCCGAGGCTGGCACCGTCATCCGCGCCGATTACGGCTGGGACGGCGGCTACGGCAACGTGATCGAGATCGACCACGGCAACGGACTGGTGACGCTGTACGGCCACAACAAAGAGCTCTACGTGAAGAAGGGCGACGTGGTGACGCGCGGCCAGGTGATCTCGTTCATGGGCAACACCGGCCAGGTCCACGGCCCGACCGGAATCCACCTGCACTTCGAGGTCCGCGTGAACGGCAACAAGAAGAATCCGACGCTGTACTTGAAGTAGGTCCCCGAAGACTCCCAGGACTCCCATGACGCCGAAGATCTCCATTCTTTGGAGTCCTTGGGATCGTTGGAGTCGTCGGAGTCCGGCTAGGCACCAAAAATCACCGTCAGGTCCGGACTGCCATCAATGACGCGTTTCGCCGGCCAACGGCGCTCGTCGTCGGAACTCACGAGCATCTCGTTCCAGACCTCGAATTTCTTCTGCCCCTTGAACAGGAACACGTGCGACTGGGCGGCCGCCACAACGTTCAGCGTGAGCGACAGGCGGTCCTTCACCGCGAACGTGTTGGTGGTGGTGTGCAGCGCAAACAGCGAATCCGACAGCGCTTCTTCGGACAGCGGCGGGAACAGCGAGGCGATATGTCCGTCGTCTCCCATGCCAAGGATGGCGATGTCCGGGAAGTGGTCGTCCCACAGGTCCTTCACGCGCCCGGCGTAGTCGGCCAGACACTGGTCGATGGGCAGCGACGTATCCGGAAACACCCACGCGTCGGGCGGGATGGCCGCGCTCTTCAGCAAGGTGTCGCGGATGAGCCGCTGGTTGCTGTTGGCATCGGTGGTGGGGACGTAGCGTTCGTCGTACAGGAAAATGCCGACCTTGCTCCAATCCACCGACGTGTCGGTGCCGAGCAGCTCGTAAACGGGCACCGGCGTGGAACCGCCGGACAACCCGATGACGCAGCGCCCGCGCTGGTCGATGGCACGCTTGATGCGCACGGACAACATGGTGGCCGCCTTGGACGGAAACTCGCCGGCACTCGCTGTTTCGATGCGCATTTAGGACCAGAGGAAGCCGTGCTTCTGAATGAACGCATCGGCCTCGGCGGGACCGGCGGAGCCCGAGGCGTAGAGCGCCAGCGGAGTGGTGGGTTCGTCCAGGTATTGCTGCAGAGGATCGATCAGGTTCCAGCACGCGCGGACTTCGGCCGGGTCCAGGAACCACTGCTGGTTGCCGTTGATGGCCTCGAGCAGCAGCAGGCTGTGCTCGACCATGCAGTCTCCCATGCACACCAGCGGATCTTCCATGACCAGCGGGCGGAATTGCGGCTCGGTACCGCCGAGCTTGGTCTGCAGATGGAGCTTCATGCCGGCCTCGCCCTGCAGGATGATATCCAGGCGGTTGCGCTTGGCGCCGCCGGCTTTGCCGAGCATCGCGAGCGACTCCTGGAACTCGACGGAGATGCGTGTTTCCTTGGACTTGAGGCGTTTGCCCGAGCGGAAGAAGAACGGCACGCCCTCCCAGCGCGAGCTGCGGCTGGCCAGCTTCATGGCGGCGAACGTGGATGTGCGCGAGCCCTTGGCCACGCCCTCTTCGGCGCTGTAGGCAGGGACGGCCTTGCCGCCCAACGTGCCGGCGTCGTACTGCCCCTGCATGACGATGTCGCCCAGGTGCGCGGCGGGCGGCAGATAGAATTTGCTGATGGCGTCCAGGCGCGCGGCTTTAATGGCTTCGCCGTCGCTCTGCACGCGCATGCACACCAGCGCGGCGATCTGGATGAGGTGGCTCTGGAACATGTCGCGGAACGTGCCGACGGCATCGAAGTAGCCGGCGCGGCCTTCCAGTCCAGCGCTTTCGGAAGCCGTGATCTGTACGTTGGTGATGAGCGTATTCTTCAGCAGCGCCTCGATGACCGGGTTGGCGTAGCGCAAGTAGTAAATGTTACGCACCGCCTCTTTGCCCAGGTAGTGGTCCAGGATGTACACCTCGTTGGGATCGAAGCACGAATAAAGCTTCTTGCAGAGTTCTTCGAAGCTGGGGGCATCATGGCCGACCGGCTTCTCCACAATGCAGCGGAAATCGCTCTCGGCGCCGTCGCGGTGCTTGTGCAATCCGCCTTTGTTGAGGTTGTCGATGACCGCGCCGAACACCGCCGGCGGAATGGAGAAGTACGCCAGGCGCACGCGCTTGTCGCCGCCTTCCAGCTTCTCGACTTTGGCGGCCAGCGTCTCGAAATCGGCGACCTTGTCGTACTGTCCGGCCTGGTACGCGACGTGCGTGAGCAATTCGGACAGCACCTTCTCGTTCACCTCCGGGACGTTGGCGCGAACGGCGTCGGCAAACTCCTTGCGGAAGACCTCGTCGGACATGGCCGTGCGGGCGTAGCCCACGATGGAGTATTGCTCCGGCAGGCGTTTCTTGAGCGCCAAAAAATAGAGCGCCGGGAAGATTTTGATCTTGGCCAGGTGGCCCGAAGCGCCGAAGAGGATGAGTGAAAACGGACGCTCGGCACGTAACATGCGTGAAGTGTAACCCGAGGCGCGGACAGCCGCCAGCGAACGGCCGCGATGGTAGACTGCGCTCATGGACGCGTTGCTCGCATTGCTCGCCGAATTGAAGATTCCGTACCAGCGGTTCGATCATCCGGCCGTGTTCACGTGCGAGGAATCCGAGAAGCTGTGCCAGCCGATGCCGTGCGCCCATACCAAGCACCTGCTGCTGCGCTCCAAGAAAAAAGACAAGCACGTGCTGGCTGTGGTGATGCACGACAAGCGCGTGGACACCCGCGCGCTGGCCAAGGAATTCGGCTCGCAGAGTTTCAGCTTCGCATCGCCCGAACTGCTGAAGGAACTACTGGGCGTGGAACCCGGATCGGTGACGCCGTTTGGATTGATGTTCGACAAGAACAAGGCTGTGGAAGTGATCGTGGACGAAGATGCCTGGGCGGTCGGGCAGTTCGGATTCCATCCACTCGTGAACACCGCCACGCTGGTAGTGGACCGCGCCGGGCTGGAGGCGTTCGTGAAGCATACGGGGCATACGCTGGCCGTCCGCACGATTCCTCAGCGTCCGCTGGAAGAAGCTGTGGCCCGAGCGTAATATCGTCGGCCATGGCTGTTCGTCATCCGCCATCGAGCGCCACGCGCGTACTGCACGCCACCGAGCTGGCAGTGCCGTACAACAACGTTTCGAATTTGTACGTGTTCAACGGTGAGCGCCCCAACCCGCGTTTCGGCGGCGACTGTTTGTACCAAGCGTATTTGTTCGGAGAACGTTTCCGTGCCGCGGTATCCGGAGTGCCGGTGCGGTTCCATAACTCCGAGGGCGAAGGCACCAGCGGCCACATCGTGCCGATCACCGGCGATGAAGACGAGCGTCAGGCATTCGAGGTGACGCAATTGGCGACGCAGCCGATTGCATTGGCCGACATCCGCGGGCGCGCCAACGAAAAAAAGATCCGCACCTTCCCGCTGCCGCCGAACGGCGACCGCACACTGTCGTGTTTCTGGTTGCCGCAAATGGACCAGCTGAACATGAGCATGATCAGCGGCTGCGAAGGCGGACTGTTGCATCACCGCATCGCCACCGACTCGCCGATCCAATTGCCCGGCAGTTCGCATCCCATCGACGACACCATGGTCCGCATGCCGCGCAGGCCGCTCCGGTTGCACGCGTTGGATGCCGACTTTGGCAAAGTTGCAGTGACGCTGGACCCGGTCGACGACTCTATGACCGTGCATATCGTAGGCGCCGATACGTACCATAGTGGCAGCAGAGCCTTCGAGGACGCCCTTCGCCATGTGGCGACCGTGCTGGGGGTGCAGCGCGCGCAGTTGCTGGAATTCTTCCACGAGGGCGGCAGAATGGAGCGCAAGCTGCAGGGCCTCTAGTTACCCAGGGCATGGCAAAGAAACGCGTTTTGTGGTACACTGATCCGATGGCACCAACACCAACCAACGGCGGACTGTTCGGTATCAAGAATTCCAAGGAGAGCGAGGAGGTCTCGCGCCTGAAGGCCGAATTGCAAGTGGAGAAAGACCGTCACCACACCCTGGTGCAGAAAGCGCACCGCGTGGAGAAGTCGCAGTCCGACAAGGACGCCGCGGCCGCATTGGCATTGCTCGAAACGTTTGAAGATTCTCCCGCTCCCGCACCCAAAGCATGATGCCCGGCGAAGAACAACAGGGGCCCGTGCCGAATGACGCCGAACAGGTGGAGAAAAAAGAGAACGCTGATCAGCAGCAATCCACCGAGTCGCCGGATGCGCTGCGCAAGCAGGTCGCAGCCGAGCGTAACCGCAACGATAAACTGGAGAAGACCATTGCGGCCGAGGGTGGCGAGAACAACGAGCAGCTGAAGGGGCCCGACCGCCTGGAGCAGCTCATTCGCCGCGAATTGCAGGTGTCCATGCAGCAGCAGCTGGGCTTGAACGAGGACACCAACTTCGAGGCGCGCGACACCGACCAGCTGCGCTCGGACCACGCGTTGCTGGATCAGTCGCGGCAGTACGTCTGCAGCCACACCGCCGAGAGCCTGACCGCTTCCGGCGCCATGGAAAAAGAACTGAAGACCGCGTTCGACAAGTACAAGACCGAGAATCCCGAAGACACCACCGGCGGCGGATTGCAGGGCGCCGACAAGACCGCGGCGGCCAACATTTTACGCAATGCACTGATCAAGACCGTCGACGCGGCCGATAAAAAAGTTGTCGCCGTACTCAAGACGCGCGGCGTTGATGCTGCCGGGGAACAGAAGAACCGTGAAGACAACGGCGAACAGCTCCGCGCCGTGCGCGGCTCTCCCAACGACAACGCCCTCTCGGCGAACAGTAAAAATTCCATGCGCGATTTCCGTAACCAGATCCAGGGCGCCAAGACGCCGGATGGCATCACGTACAACCAGCTCGTGTTCCAGCAGCCCAAGACCGAAGCCGAACGCAATGCGGCTAAGAAGTTCAATATGCTGGCTGACAAATTCGACGACGCGCTGGCGTACTGCGTCGAAAGCGGCGCGGTCCCGGCGATCACGGCGATCGACAAGAACGTGCGTGCCGCGCTCCTGAAAGACTACGGCACCGATCTGACCAAGGACCCGGTCACCGCGCCGGAGAATTCGCCCAAGTTCAAGGATTGGCTCACGCAGCACGCCGACAAAGTGAAGACTGCGCGCGAACAGGCCACCAAGGGCATCCAGTAGTCTCAAAACACGGATTCGTGCTATACTGACCTGAAACATTCACATCCAATTTCCCTCCAGACCCATGGTAAACCGCATCGAGATCGCCCCCGACCACGGCAACGACGGCGAGCACGCCAACACCCTGCGCCTGCACTCGAACGCCGAGCAGCAGAAGCGCGTGGCCGAGGCGTTGAACCTGATCGCCGAATCGGACGCCGCCGACGCGGTGGTGGACGCCATGGGACTGAAGACACACCTGGATGATCCGCAGAACCCGGTCCGCACGTTCCTCATGAACACCGACGGTCCGCGTCTGCGCCTGTTCGTAGAGACATCATTCAAGAAGGCCCAAGAGTCGCTCCAGAAGGCCGGCGACGTGCAGGGCTTGCTCGCACTCAAGGCGACCCAGACGCAGGTATTGAACGCTCTGGACAAGCCGGCGACCGACGACACCGAGCGCCCGGCAGAAGAGCGCCGCGCCGCGTAACACAGCCGTTCGCTGACTTCCCACGCCACCCCCGAACCGGGTGTTTCTTGACATATATTAATAAATGTTTTTATATGCATGTCAAAAATGCGGAATACCGTGACCAGCTTCGGCGGCGCATTGCGGGTCGACACGCCGGAATCCAACGCACTGCTGGAGGTCCAGCGCTCGGTGCCGTTCAACAACATCGCACGGCTGTTCCGCTACTACGGAGAAACGGTCTACCGGACGCTGGGTGGCGACTGCTTGTACCAGGCGCATGTGTTCCGCCAGATGCTGCGCGCGGCGGATTCGCAGGTGATCGTGGGACTCTACAATCAAAGCGGCATCACCACCGACGGCCACGTCATGCCGGTGACGTATTCGGAGCGCGGCACACTGCTGCATGAAATCACCGAGCTCGCCACCCAGCCCGTACCGCTGGATCAATTGCCGATGGGGATAGGGCAGCACGCATTGGTGCGCACGTTTCCAGTCATGCCCGGAAAAGGCCGGCTGCTGTTTTCCAAGTGGGTCGGCGACGGGCGCATGCTTTCGACGATGCTGGTGAGCGAACGCAACGATTGGTTCGGACGCCAGGCGACGCTGAACATGCGCAAGGCGATCGTATTGCCCGATGACGCCGACGATCATCCGTTCAACGAGACCATGGCGCGCTCGGAGGTGGATGAGCTGGTGCTGCACGCAATGGGGGACGACGGATCGAAATCGTACGTGGCGCTGCACACGCAAACCGGTGCAATGGAGGCGGGGCGCATCGGCGATGGCGGAACCTACGCCCGGTTTGAACATGAGGCCGCATTCGGCGCGGAACTCAGCCGCGTCGCCAGGCTCATCGGCGCCGACCGCGACACGCTGCTGGAGCTGTTCCAGCAAGGCTGGGCGTACTACAGGGAACTGCATCCGGAGTACGACGAACCGCGCGAATGACGCCTGGAGACCGGGCGAACTTGCATGCCAAAAACTTCCTGCTAGGCTGACCCGTACATCACCGCTATCACGAGTGACATCGTGGGAACTGGCCCGATACGATGTCCCCCAACCTCTCCGAGCCCGGAGGACGGTGGGAAATCCAGCCCCCTTCCGGGGACAGATAGTGACCATTCAGTTCACTCCATCTCTCCACGGAAGAGAGTGACCATTTCGCGGTGTGTCTCTCTTCCCCCTTTTATTTTTATGTCCTCCCTGTTCACGTCGGAATCGGTGACCGAGGGTCACCCCGACAAAGTCTGTGACCAGATCAGCGACGC
>DAORHV010000013.1:0-11597 GCA_035438175.1 Candidatus Peribacteria bacterium | reverse complement strand
GGCGGGATGCCGATACCGGTATCGCTCACGGAAATCGAGCAGCCGCCGTCGGGGGTGTCGTGCAATTCCACGCGGATCACGCCGCCTTCGCGGCTGTATTTCACGGCATTGGCCACCAGGTTTTCCAGGATCAGCTGCAGCAGCACCGCGTCGGATTTGCGGTTGCCGGCGGCGTAGCCGGCCGCGTCGTACGTCACCGTCAGCTTGCGCTTCTCGATGTCACGCGCGGTGGATTTCTCGATTTCCTTCAGCATCTGCAGGGGGTCCACCGTGTCCTGGTCGGCGCTCAGCGTGCCGAGCTCGATGCGCGAGACGTTCAGCAGCGCGTTGACCAGGCGCACCATGCGTTCGTTGCTGGCGGCGACCTGTTCCACGTAACCCTGCTGGTCTTCGTTGAGCGGACCGAAGTCCTTGGTGAGCAGCATTTCCAGGTACCAGCGCATGGACGACAGCGGCGTGCGCAGCTGGTGGGAGACGAGTGAAATGAATTCCGATTTCATGTGGTCGATGCGGCGCTCCTCGGTGATGTCGCGGAAGATCGCCACGGTTCCCGAGCAGTGCCAGCCACGCAGGATGGGCGTCACGCGCAGCGACAGCGGCATGGCGGTGCCGTCCTTGCGCTTCAGCGCCAGCTGCGGGTCGGCCGACGGCGCGTAGGCCTCCTTGGCCGTCAGCACGCCCATGACGGGATGTTCGTTGCCCGTGACCGGCTTCTCCTCATGGTCCACCACGTGCAGCACGATGTCGCAGGATTTGCCCGCCGCTTCGGCCTGGCTCCAGCCGGTCAGCAGTTCGGCCGCGCCGTTCACGAGCGTCACCGCACCATTGGCGTCGGTCACGATCAATCCGTATTCCATGCTCTGCAGAATGGCATCGTCCTGGGCGACCTGTTCCATCAGCGCGCGGGTGCGGGTGCGCACCAGTTCTTCCAGGTGGTCGTGCGACTGGCGCAGGCGGCCGGTGAGGTCGAATGCGGCGTCATCCAGGCGCTCGATTTCATCGCCGGTGTAAATGGAACGCGAGAAGCGCCAGTTGCGCGCCTCCAGTCCCTCCAGCTTGTGCGTCAGGTCCAGGAGCGGCGCGGTGATGCGCTGGGCCAGGCTGTACATGGTCAGCGACAGCAGCAGGATCAGTGCGGCTCCGGCCGCGAGCAGCTTCAACGACAGCTCGATGAGCGGCGCGTCGATTTCATGCCGGTCGATCTGCACCACCAGACCCCAGCCGATGGACGGCATGGAACGGTAGGCGGCCAGCACCCCGATACCGGCGTAGTCGGAGGTCTGCTCGATTCCTTCACGGCCGTCGATGGCCTTGGCCAGCACGGAGCCCTTGCTCAATTGCGCTTCGTAGCCGCCCAAATCCAGCGGCGAAGCGGTGCGCGAACCACGGGCCTGGTGCAGAAGCAGCAGGTCCCCGTCGCGATTTGCGCCAAGCAACACATCGGTGGTGTCGCCGAGTTCATCCACGCTCAGGAGTTCGCCCAGCAGCGGATCGGCGCTGAAGGTGGCGACCAGCTTTTCGCCGGTGTGCATGGGCGCCACGATGGCGTAACTCTCCCAGCCGCGCTGCGGCGAAATGGACGCCACGAAACGCGTGGAGTCGGCTCCGCGCAGCGCCGCGACCGATTCCAGCAAGGCGGCGGAGGGCTGCGAGCCCACCAGCGTGCGCGAGGTGCCGTCGGACTTCACCGCGAACAATCCCTGGAATCCGATGATGTTCGTGACGCTCGGGATGCGCGTGAGCGATGCGTCCTTGGCCAGTTCGGCCACCTGTTCGCGCTGACCGGAGGTCACGTTTTCAAGCAGCTCCTCCTTGGCGTGGATGATGGACTGCACCTGCGCCGCGGCGCGCGAACGCATCTCGTTGCGGGCCAGGAAAAACGCGGCCGTCACCGTCAGAATCACCGCGAACGCGAGCAGCACCGACGTCTCCAGGAACAGCGTCCTGCGGAGCGAGCCGTTGGGGGGTGTTTGTCTGGGGGTCAAACGCGTGAACGTAATCTTTGAATTATAGCAGAAACAAGCGGTTTTTGCCACCTTATTAGCGTCCGTAATTACCCGGCGCCCGGGCAGTAAAAAACCCTCCCCGGAGGGAGGGTTTTTGGCTTCTAGGAGAGCAGAACTAGCGGGTGACCGTGATGGTCGCGCTGTTCTCGGCGCCCGGAGCGGCAACCGTGATGCGGCTGGTCGTGGCGTTCTTCATGATGGTGTAGTTCGTGCCGGTCGTGGTCGAGGTGCTCGGATCGCTGGGCAAGGCGACGACGTACGAACCGGTGAGCATGTTCAGGTTCACGCCGTTCGTGCAGCTGACGTTCACGCCGCTCTTGCAGACCTTCGTGGCGACGGTCGTGATGGTGGTCGGGATGTTTCCGTTGTTGTCCAAGGCGTACTGGTACACGGCGTTCAGCAGGGTGTTGACGTCGCTGCGGCGCTGGGCGTTGCGGGCGTCGGCCAACTGCTTGGTCGGGTTAATGGCGACGATCACGACGGCGGCCAAGATGGCGATGATACCGATGACGAGCAGGAGCTCGATGAGGGTGAAGCCTCCGCGGGTGGAACGAGTGGACATGGAGCAAGTAGGGAAGGAAGGGCGCGGAGACTGCCGCGCATAACATGCCGGTCAGTGTAACACCTTCATTTGCGGCGCTCTAGCACAAGCCGAAAGCAAACATTCTTTTGTAAAGCGTTTCTGCAAAGATGTAAAAAAAGGCCCTTGGGCATCCAAGAGCCTTTTGCGCGAAAATCGGAATCAGCGGGTCACGGCGATGGATGCGCCCTGCTCTGCGCCGGGGGCGGCGACCGTCACGCGGTTGTTCACTTTCACGATGGTGTAGTTGGTGCTGGTGGCGGTGGCCGACTGCGGATCGTTGGGCAAGCCTACGATGTACGAACCGGTGAGCATGTTCAGGTTCACGTATCCGTCGGTGACGCAGTCCACGTTCACGCCGCTCTTGCACACCGGCGTCGTGACGGACGTGATGGTCGACGGCAGATTGCCGTTGTGATCGATGGAGTACTGGTACACGGCGTTCAGGATGGTGTTCACGTCGCTGCGGCGCTGAGCGTTGCGAGCGTCACCAAGCTGCTTGGTCGGGTTGATTGCCACGATAACGATAGCCGCCAAGATGGCGATGATACCGATGACGAGCAAGAGCTCGATGAGGGTGAAACCTCCGCGGGTGGAACGGGTGGGCATGGGTGGAGTGGGGAATGGGCGGAAGGGCCGCACAGGCCCCTCGGATTAAAATGGGACAGTATACGCTGCCCGGCGACGGCCCATAACGGGACTTGTTGCGGCGCTCCGGCGATTATGCGTTGGTAGGGTCTTTCCGCGTTTTCCCGCAACGAAAAAACCCTCCGCAGCGGAGGGTTTTCTCTGAATCGATTCGATGGAAACTAGCGGGTAACGGTGATCGAAGCGCCCTGCTCTGCGCCGGGAGCCGTGACCGTCACGCGGTTGTTCACCTTCACGACGGTGTAGTTCGTACCGGTGGCCGTCGCAGTCTGCGGATCGTTCGGGAGACCCACGAGGTAGGAACCCGTCAGCATGTTCAGGTTCACGCCGTCGCTGTCGCAGTCCACGTTCACGCCGGACTTGCAGACGATTTTGGTGGTGGTCGTGATGGTCGACGGGAGGTTTCCGTTGTTGTCGATCGAGTACTGGTAGATCGCGTTCAGGATGGTGTTCACGTCGCTGCGGCGCTGAGCGTTGCGAGCGTCACCAAGCTGCTTGGTCGGGTTGATTGCCACGATAACGATAGCCGCCAAGATGGCGATGATACCGATGACGAGCAAGAGCTCGATGAGGGTGAAGCCTCCGCGATTGGAACGAGTAGTCATAAAATGGAAAGGGGATGGAAGGACACGGAAAGATCTCCCGTGCGAATTGGAAGTGACTGTACCAGTGTTTGTGGCTTGCATTCCACAAGTCTTTGTTATGTCGCGTTCAGCAGGATATTGCGTCGTCCGATTGCGTACAAACGTCGTTCGCGCAGTAGTACCAGCGATACAAATGGCTTTTACATGTCACAACAGGGCATGTACCGCAGCCGCCGGACTCGCTCTGGTCGTCGGGGAAGAGGGTCACGTTGCCTTCGAAATGCCGCCGATAGAGTTGCGGATGCGGCAGCTGGAGGGTGGCGACAAGGTCGAACGATACGGTCACGCTGCCGCCGCTGACGTTGCGGAACAGCAGGTTGGTCACCGCGACCGGGCCGCTGAAGACGAGCGACTCGTCGGTTTTTTCAATGAGCATCAGGTTGGTGCCGCTGCTTGTGAAGATGGTCGGGTGCTCGGCGTTCATGGCCATCTGCAGCGAGATCATGGAGCCGGTGTTGCCCGTTGTCGGATACAGCACCGCTTCGGCGCGGCGGATGCGGCGCGTCATGGATTCCAGCACCTGGGTGCCGCGCTGCTCGAGTGACGCGATGCCTTGCTGGCGGACGCGCGCGTCCTGCGTGGCGAGCATGACGCCGATGATCACGGTTCCCATGATCGCCAGGATTCCCAGGAACATGAGCGTTTCGATCATCGTGAAGCCGGCGCGGGTGCGGGAACGCATCAGAAGCAAAGGGAGAAGACCGGCACTTCCTGCCACGAATAAATCTTGGTTTGCGGGAGCACTTCTTTCACGATGATTTCCAGGCGGCGGTAGTTCTCGCCCACCTGGCCTTCGGCGCACAGCAGGCGGTTGGTGTTGCCGGTGCCGCCCACGCCCAGAATCGCGCAGTCGCCGTTGCCGATGATCATCTGCTCGTTGCCGCCGTACGCGGGCGAATCACGCAGTTTCTGCAGAGCGTATTCGGCGCATCCCTGAGCCAATGCCATGGCCTGCGTGGATTGCTGCACGGCCAGGCTGACGTTGCCCGACGTGGTGCCGAGGAACAACAACGACGCCACGATGGCGGTCGCCACCGTGCCGACGATGAGAATCAGCATGAGCAGCATGTAGCCGTGTTTCGAGCGGCGGTGCGCGGAGCCGGCGGCGGGAGTGGTGCGGATCATCCGGGGCGGAAAATGTACATGGAGGACGTGGTCACGCCGTACAAACGGTCGGTTTGCCAGTTATAGAACAATCCCCTGATCGACGCCGATGTATTGTAGGTGTCCACGGTCGGCGTCTGCCCCAGCGACATTTTCGGAATGTCCAGCACGCGCAGTTCGTTCGGGTCGCCGCTGCCGCCGACGAACGCGTATTTTCCGCCGTACACGCTGGCGATGGCGGCGCCGTCGCCGGCCAATTCCAGCGTCCACGGTCCGGGCGGCGGCGAGGGCACCGGCGAATCGCCGATGACGTACAGGATCAGTTCGTCGATGGCCGAACCCGACGCGCGGCCAAGCAAGGCGGACGTTCCGAATGTGGCCATGGCCAAGCCGTCCTGGGTGTTGTCCAGGTCCATGCCGTCACCGGGCGCGAATTGCAGGTCGGTCGGATCGAAAATATCGATGACCTGGAATTCGGCGGCGTTGTTGGCGCTGGCCACGTAGGCGTAGCCGTCACTCAGGCTGATATCGAGCACGCTTCCGCTCATGGCGATGGAATCCAGCAGCGTCAGCGAGCCGGTATCGCTTACGGACAGTGAATAGAATTCCTTGGTGCCGGGGTTTTCCAGCGAACCGATGAACGCGGTGTTGGCGTACACGGCCACCGAGCGCGCCAGTCCGGTGCCGGGCAAGTCGTAGGTCGACATGCGGCTCGACAGCGTGAGCGACGTGGGAGCTTCGATGTTGAACAGCTGCACTTCACTGGTGGGACCGGCGGTGGCCAGGTACAGGCCGGTGCCGCTGATGGCCAGGCCGTACACCGGCACGCCGATGTTCAGCGAACTCGACACGCGCACGGGCGACGCCGGATTGCTGATGTCGTACACGTACAAGCCGTTGCCGGCCGCCGCGCTGATGTACGCGTAGTTGCCCGACACGGCGACTTTCTGCAGCGAGGGTGAGCCGCTGACGGACGTGGTGCTTTGCAGGCTCACGTCGGCCCAGTTGCCGATGGTATACGGCTTGCGCCAGTTGGTGATGTACGACGTCAGCACCAGCGAACCGGTGCGCGATTTGCCGAAGTTCCAGGTGGTGGTGGACTGTACCTGCAGCCAGTCGGCGGTCTTGGTCGTTACGTTCACCTTGGACGTGTAGCCGTCGCTGGTGGTGATGGACGTTCCGGTAAACGCCCAGACTTTGTTGATGAGTTTCACGCCGTGCGTGCCGGTGGTCACCGAAGCGAAGCTGACGTTGCGCATCTGACGCACCGCTTCCAGCGCCTGCTCGCCCACGAACGCCGCGCGGACATGGTCGCCCCCGGCCACCGTGCTGCGCTCGCCGATCGCCAGCGTCAGTCCGATGCCGCCCAGGAACAACGCGAAAATGGCGATCGCCACCAATGCCTCCAGGAGCAGACTTCCTTCCCGTGATGGTCCGAACTTCTGAAAAATGTCACCTGCTTCGTCGGCGTCGCCAAAATTTTCATTCAGCGTATGCGGAATACGCTTCATGCAATTTTGGCTTGCCTCCTCGCATGCGACGATTTTTGAGAAGTTCGTCTTTCGCATGGGTTCGATTGTACCGCAAAACAAAAGAGGACAACGATCGCGTTGTCCTCTTTGGGGTTCCTGTCGAGGGAAAGGTCTACTCGCCGGTCTCGCGGCTGTCGGAGACCATGCGCAGCAGGGCCTCGCCGCAACCGAAGCGGCGCGAGTTGCTGGTGTAGAACGAGAACAAGTTGCGCATCTGGCTCCACAGGGCGGGCTTGTTGCGGAAACCGTGGACGCCGCGGTCATCGATGGCGTCCAGGAGCTGCTCGCAGCTGCAGCCGCGCGTGTCTGCAATCGTGTAGCGGCTGATGTTCTTGCGCGGTCCGACGCGGAACACGGGCAGCGTGTTCGGGTTGCCGCGGTTGGCGGTCAGCGCGTACCGGTCGAAGGACATGTACTCGGTCGGCACGGCCTCGGGGAACGAGGTGGCCGGGCAGTAGTCCTGCGCGTTCGGCACGCCGTCGCCGTCGGCATCGCCGTTGGCGGCAACGCTGCTGGACGACGAGCTACTGGACGCCGTACCGCCGGCGGAACTGCTGGACGCGGCTCCGCTGCAGGTGCCGGGCTTGTCGATGGACAACTTGATCACGGCATCCTGGAAGTCGGAATCTTCATTCACGTCGCCGAGCTCGACCAGGTACACGACCTGGCGGCCGTCCACGCGGACCTTGCCGGAGCCGTCGATGAGATTGGCGAGGAAGGCGCGCAAACCGGTGC
Organism: Candidatus Peribacteria bacterium; assembly: GCA_035438175.1. Taxonomy (GTDB): domain Bacteria; phylum Patescibacteriota; class Gracilibacteria; order Peribacterales; family Peribacteraceae; genus DAORHV01. The sequence goes on along the minus strand of DAORHV010000013.1, from coordinate 4,348 downwards.
GCTGGACGAGCGGCTGCGTGTCGGGCGTCACTTCTCCCTTCTTCAGCACGCGCACGTGCGAGTCACCCCGGCCAGATTGCACTTCCTGGCGGAAGACCCACGAGTAGCGGCCGTCGATGCCGAGCACGATGCGGCTGCCGGCCGGAACGTTGCGGAATACGGAGACTTCTCCGCCGCGGAAGCTGCGGGCCTCCAGCAGATCGCGCCAGTTGGAACCGTTGTCGAAGCTGATGCGGCCGCGCACGGCGACCTTGGGTCCGCGGAGACCGTAGGTGCTTTCGGAACCTTCGATGCGCAGGGTGATGTCGGCTTTCTCGTTCAGCGTGAGCACGCCGTCGGCGTTCACGGCGTAGTTCACCGCGCACGGGTCCACGGCGGCCGCGCTGGACGACGAGCTGCTCACCGAGCTGCTCGAACTGCTGGAGCTGGCCTGGCTCGGTTCGCCGGCGGTCCAGTTGTAGTACACGCCGTCATCGGAACCGGTCACGCGGGTGTAGAAGTACGCGTGCTTGGCGTTCGGTCCGGGCACGAACTCATCGCCGTCGGCGGTGTCGGAAATGATGCCGTCGAGCGGGTTTTCGGTGGCGTTGTCGTTCACGTCGTTCACGGTGGCCGTGATGTAGGCGTGGTTGAACTCCACGTGGAGGTCGTTGATTTCCTTGCCGTTCTGGAGCGTGCCGTGGCTCACGATGCGCACCCAGCCCGGGCCGCGCTGGACGGCGATCCCCTTCACGTCTTCCTTAATGCCGCCGTCGATGATTGCCGTGCCGTTGGCGTCCACGAGCGGGATCCACTGGTCCTCGGCGAAGGCCAGGGCGTTCGGACCGACGAACACGCGCTGCGCGCCGTCACCGGTGCCCGAGTTCACCATGCGGTTGAAATGGATCTTCACGCGGGCTTTGGAGTTGCCTTCGTTGCAGGTGAGCGGCTTCTCGGCGAAGCTCACGAGCACGACGGCGTCCTGGAAGTCGGCGCTGGAATCCAGCGAGCTCAGTTCGACCAGGAACAGCAGGTCTTTGGATCCGATGCTGATTTTTCCGTTCGATCCGATCTGCTGCTTCAGGTAGGACGTCAGGTTCTGCTGGTTCCCGAAGGCCGGGTAGCTCGGCACGCTGTCGCCGTTCTTCAAGATGATCACGTGACCGTCGTTCACGTCGGAACGGTAGGTCTTGTTGAACAGCCACGAGTAGCGGCCGTTGAAGCGCAGGGCGATGGGGGTGTTGTGCGCGACGTTGGTGAACGTCTGCAGTTCGCCGCCGCTCACGGCGTTGCCGGAGTACAGGTCGCTCCAGTCGATGCCGCCGTTCAAGCTGGCGGACACGCGGACCGGGATGCTCGGGCCGCCGGCGCCGTAGGTAATGGCGGAACCGAGCACTTTCACGCTGACGTCGCTGGTGCCGACCGAGAGCACGTTGTTGCTGCCGTCGAGGCTGAAGCGGGTGGCGCAGGAGAAGCCGTCGCCGCCGCTGCCGCCGGTGCTGGAACCGTCATCGCCGCCGGTGCTGCTTCCGCCGGTCGTACCGGAGGTGGTGCCGCCGGTGGTGCCGGATGCGCTGCTGCTGCTACTGCTGCTCGAGGTTCCACCGGTCGTACCGCCCGTGGTACCCGAAGTCGTGCCGGAGGTCGTACCGCTGGTCGTACCGGACGTGGTGCCTGAGGTGGTTCCGCTGGTGGTACCCGAAGTCGTGCCGGAGGTCGTACCGCTGGTCGTACCCGAAGTCGTTCCCGAGGTGGTGCCCGAGGTGTTGCCGGAGGTCGTTCCTGACGTGACGCCGCTGGTAGTGCCGTTGCCCTGGATGGTCAGTACGGTGCTGACGGTGATCATGCCGTTTTCATCGATTGTGATCTCGCGGTAGCGGTTGCTGACAGCGGACATGACCGTGACGACGCCCGGAACGTCCGGGAAACCGTCGATGCGCGAGAAGATCACTTCGTCCACGCCCGACGTGTCGATGGTCGGCGGGAGCGGGAAGACGATGTCGTTGTCATCGTTACGGGTGGCGAACGCGTCGCCTGCGAACACCGTCGCTTCCGGAACGTAGACGCCCCACTGGGTGTCCAGTTTCCCGGCCTGCGACAGGGTCTGCGCGGCGCGCAGTGCCTGCACGATGTGCTCGGTGGCGATGTCCAGGTCGGTGTCGGCCTGGGACTGCCGCAAGAGCGGGATGGTGATGCCCGCAGTCAGGGCCATGAGCCCGATGGACATCAGGACCTCTACGGCGGTGAAGCCGAGTCGTCCGGTGCGTGAAGCGGTACGCATAGAGAGAAGAAAGGAAAAGGGAAAATGGGGATTTCTATCGTCCGACCGATCCGACGAGGGAATAGATAGGAACGATGATAGCAAAAGCAATCGTGCCGACGAGCCCGCCGATGAAGATCAGCAGGATGGGTTCGAGGATCACGGGCAATTTTTGAGCCCACTCCTCGGCCTTCTTTTCGTAGATATCGGCTACGCGTAGCAACATTTCAGCCAGCTTCCCGGATTTTTCGCCGGTCGAAATCAGCTGCTGGACAGATAACGGAAGCAGTGTGCCGGTACCTTTGATCTTCTTGAACGCGCTCGCAAACGTCTCGCCGACCTCCACTTCGTCGGCCAGTTTGTAGTAGAACTTTTTGTAGTACACGGTGTCGGTGACGTCGGCCATCGAGCGGATGGATTCGACCAGCGGCACGCCGGCTTTCAGCAGGCTTCCCAGGATCACGCCGAAGCGCGCGATGGTCGCCGACTTGGCCAGCGGACCGATGCCGGGGACCATGAACACGAATTGTTCGGTGGGGCCGCGCAGGCTGGTGTATTTGCACAGACAAGCGATGAGTACGCTGACCGCGAAGAAGCTCGGCACCGCGATGATGCCGTTCTCCTTCATGAAGTTGGCGACCCAGATGATGATTTTAGTGACCAGCGGCAGTTCCACGTTCAGCGACGTGAGGATGCCCACCAGCTGCGGCAGCACGAACCATGCCAAGCCGAGCGTGATGATCGCGGTGAGCGTGAGCACGATGCCCGGGTAGATCATGGCCATCTGCACTTTGGCTTTCAGCGCGCGGTCTTTTTCCTGCTGCACGGCCAGATATTCCATGTTGCGCGACAGGGCACCGGCCTCTTCGCCGATGCGGATGAGTGCCAGGGCGTACGGCGAGAAGAAGTTCTGGTTGTCCATGGCGCACCACAACGCGATGCCGCTCTCCACTTCGTCGACGATCTTCTGCAAAATCTTCTTCATCGGCTTGGAGCGCGTCTCGGCCATGATGGTATTCAGGGCTTCCACAACGGACAAACCGGAGTTCAGCAGAATGGCGAGGTTCTCGATGAACGCCGTCTTCTGCTTGCCCATGCCGATGTTGTTGAGGCTGTCGAGGGCCTGCATGAACGTCTTTTTCTTCTGGCCGAATTTGCCGGTCATGTCGGCTTTGGCGCCGGCCACGCTCTTCTTCACCACCGCTTTCTTGGAGATGACGGCGGCGGCCTTGGCGTCGGATTTTCCGAACAGGGACCAGCCTTTCTTGGCGGGAGCTGCGGCCGGAGCCGGAGTTGCCGGGGCTGCGGCTGCCGCAGGAGTAGCGGCGGCAGGGGAAGCAGGAGAGACAGTGGATGCCGGCGCAACGGAAGCCGGAGGCGGAACGCTCGCGGCGGGTTCCGCGATCTTCGGTGCGGACGGATTTGTTTCGATGGGAACCGCCACCAGCTTCGGTGCGGCTTCCTCGGTCACGGTCACTTCCTTCTTCCGTTCCTCTTCCACGGCTGCGGCGTGTTTCACTTCGTCATTCTTCTTTTTGGCGGCCAATTTGAAAATGCTCAACGCGCGCTTTTTGGCAACGTTGGGCGGAACGTGGTTGTGGTCCACGTCCGGGGTCTGGCCGTCGGCGGGAAGGTTAGGCTCGGACATTGTCGCGGGATTCGTCGGACTGGAAGAAAATCGCTTCGGGCGGGGCGGCCATGCGCATGAGCTCCTCGAGCGTGGTGAGTCCCTCCTTTACTTTCTCCAGGCCGTCTTCGAACAGGAACATCATTCCGTTCTTGCGGGCCTTCAGCAGGATGTCGGTGCTGCCGGCGCGCGCGGTGATCAACTCTTCCACGTCTTTGTTCACTTCCAGGACTTCGTAGATGCCCACGCGGCCGCGGTAGCCGGTGTTGCCGCAGGCCTCGCAGCCTTTGCCGCGGTAGAAGTGCACGTCTTCGCCTTCCGGGAAATAATGCTCGGCTCCTTTAAAGAGGCCGCGCGCTTCCTTGGTCGTGACCGTGAAGCTGAAGCGGCAATGCGGGCAGATGCGGCGCACCAGGCGCTGGGCCACGATGACTTCCAGCGTGGAAGCCAACAGGAACGGCTCCACTTCCATCTCGATGAGA
>DAORHV010000012.1:0-11766 GCA_035438175.1 Candidatus Peribacteria bacterium | reverse complement strand
GACGCCGACGGACAGCACGACGCGCGTGACATTCCGCCGTTGCTCAAGGTCCTGGAGGACAACAACGCCGACCTCGTGATCGCCAACCGCTTCGGCGGGAAGAACGCGATCCCGGCCATCCGCCGCGTGTTCAATGCGGCCGGCAACCTGCTCACGTTCCTGGTCACCGGCATGTGGCTGCCCGACACGCAGTGCGGCTTTAAGGTGTTCGGTCCGCGCGCGCTCAAGCAGGTCGACCTGAAAATGCGTGGCTTCGAGTTCTGCACCGAGATCATCCGCGAGGCGGCGCAGTACCGCTGGAAGGTCGTTTCTGTGCCGTCCAAGGTCATGTATTCCGAATACACGCTGGCCAAAGGCCAGTCGTTCGCCAACGGCGTCCGCACGGCCTGCAAAATTCTGCTACGCTCCTTCTTGCGATGATCCCATACTCCGCCCCCTTCGAAGTCACGCCGTACCAAATCGTGGTGCCGCTGTTCTCGTTGCTCATGCTGGTCTACGCATGGAGCCTGGTCATGCGTCAGCGGAAGACCATCTGGGAAGGCACGCTGTGGACGGTGTTCTGGGGCGCGCTCGCGTACATCGCGCTGTTCCCCGGCAACCTGCAGTACTTAAGCGCCGCGACCGGCATCAAGAAGAACGAGAACGCCGCCGTGATCAGCGCGCTGGGCGTCCTGTTCTTCATCGTCTTCTACATGGTCATCCGCATCGAGGAATTGGAGCAGCGCATCACCAAGGTCATCCGCGACAAGGCGTTGCAGAATGCCGACCTCACCGACAAGCCCGCGGATCCGCAGGCTTAATCACCCCAGTCGTCGGCGCCCTGTTCAGCGAGCGTGCGCATGACGGCCTCGTAGCGTGCATGCTCATCGGCGCTGAGCGTGGAGATGTTCAGTTGCAGGCGGGATGCCTCCAGCTGCAGTTTGCGGATCTCCGCGGGATCCATTTTCTCGGCGCCGCGGGACGGCGGTTCTGCGACAGAAGTTTCCATGGTTGAGCGGGGGAAGTGATGGCATCAGTCTCCCGCGCTTGCCTTCACGGGCATACCGTCTGGACCGCCGAAGCCCGACCATGCCCCCGGAATGGCGTCAGTCCATCAATAAAGAAGCATGGCAAGATGCCGCGAGGGCGTCTGGATGCCGTCTTCATTGCGTAAAATCAATAATTATTGTATAATATTGATAACAAATACCATGAACCTCGGACTCTTCATTCCGGTCATCCTCTTCCTCGTCTTGGGCGTGGTGGGTTTGTATGCACTGCAGGTCGCCAAGAATGTGGCCTACGTGGCGTTCGTGATCATGTTCGGCATGCTGACGTGGTACGTCGGCGCGCCGCTCATCCGGCACTATGTCTTCAACGAACAGACGCTCTCTGCTCTGCCGCCCGAGGAAGGCAAAGTCGCCCGCGACATCGTGGATCACTTCAACAATCTGCCGTCGCGCGAGCAAATGGAAGAGGCCGCCAAGCCGGCTCTCGACGCCGTGAAGAAGGAAACGGCGTCCAAGGACTCGGGCGAAATGCATGCCGCCGCAACCGAAGAGACCCAGGACGGCGAGAAGAAGCCCACCCTGATCAACAAAATCATGAAGGCGGTGTTCCAGACCATCGCGGATTCGTTCTAGGCGCTCGGATTGCGCTTCCGCAGGGGGCATGTCACGCTAGCGTGGCTTCTTTATGCGAACAATCCTCCTGATCAGCCCGTACTGGAAAGAAGACCATCGCTGGATGGTGAGTACGGTGAACATGGCCGAGCTGTGGCAGCGCATCGGCTACGGCGTGCACGTGCTGTGCATGGGGCCGACCGACGGCGGCAAGCGCGAGACGGAGAAGATCTCGGACACGCTGACCATCCACCGCGTGCAGGATGTCTTTTTGCCCGACCCGTGGAACTACGGCATCGCGTGGAAATTCATGGGCCGCGCTTCGCGCCTTGCCAACGAACTGAAGCCCGACATCATCGTGGTGAATAAAGTCCTGTTCTGGAGTTCCATCGCCACGCTCACGCTGCGGCTGACCGGACATCGGGTGCTGCTCATCACCGACGCGCTGGTCGGCATCACGTGGTGGGGGAGGGGCAAGCTGTTCCAGGTCTGCAGCGCCATTTACGCCTGGACGCTCGGCTGGCTCATCCTACTGGCCGCCAACCGCGTGTCGTTCTTCCATCCGCAGCCGCAGGCCGTTCTGAAGCGCTTGTGCATCAGCGGGAAATCGCAGGTGATCCCGACCGGCATCGACCCCAAGCCGTACGGCCCCGGCGCCGAGCGCGGCAAGAACGGCGTCACCGTCACGTACGTCGGGCGGCTGGAATCGGTGAAGGGCGTGGATGATTTCGTGATGGTCGCCGACAAACTGAAGCGCGAATTCCCGGCCGTGAATTTCCGCGTGGTCGGCTGGTACAAGCCCGGCCACCCGCTGGTGCTGAAATACGCCAATACCGTCACGTTCACCGGCCTGCGCAAAGACATCCCGGTGGTGCTCGGCGAGAGCGACATCTTCGTGCTGCCGAGTTATTCCGAGGGCCTGAGCAACGCGCTCATGGAAGCCATGTCGAGCGGCTGCGCGTGCATCGCGTCAGAGGTCGGCGGCAACGCGTACCTGATTCAAAACGGCGTGTCGGGCTTCCTGTTCCCGCCCGGCGACCAGGCAGCGCTGGAAGCGCACATCCGCCGCCTGCTGGGTGATCCGCACAAAATGAAAGCGCTCGGCCTCGCCGCCCGCGCGCGCATCGAGCAGATGTTCAGCTGGGACGTGGTCGGCGCCCAATACGCCAAGTTGTTCGACGCCTGGGTCGGCGGTCCTTCCGCATGAAGAAACGCATCGTCATCCTGTCGGCATTTTTGTCGCCGCACCGCAGCGGCGCCGAAGCCATGGTGGAGGAAGTCTCGGCGCGTCTGAAGGACGACGAGGACATCACCATCGTCACGTGTTTGTCCGATGCGCGCTTGCCGAAAGGATTGCCGCGTAAGGACATGGTCGGCGGAGTCGCGGTGGTGCGCACGGGCTGGGGGCTGGGGTTCGATAAATACCTGTTCCCGATCCTCGGTCCATTGGCCGCTCGCAAGCTCAAGCCGCAGATCGTGCACGCGGTGCTGGAGTCGTACGCCGGTCTGGCATTGGTCTTCTGCCGTTTCCTGGTGCCCTCGGCCAGGCGCATGCTCACGCTCCAGAGCACCAACACCAGCCTGCTGCTTGGCGTCATGCACCGCGCCGCGCACAAAGTCACCGCCATCAGCTCGGCGCTCATCCGCCGCGCCGAGACGCTGGGCCGCAACGATGTGGAGCTGATTCCGAACGGCGTTCCGCTGAAGACAATCAGGGACGCCTGCGCCTTTCACAAAAAAATTCCCGGCCGCGTGTTGTCGCTCAGCCGCCTGGAGCCCATGAAGGGCGTCGAGACACTCATCGCCGCGTTCGCTGCGGTGCTGCCCGATGTGCCAACCAACACGCACCTGCGCATCGTGGGTGACGGGTCGTCGCGCGCGGGGCTGGAGCACCAGGTCCGTGTCCTTGGAATCCAGGACCGCGTCACGTTCACCGGCCGCGTGGCGCCGTCGGCTGCCTACGATGAATTCGCCCAGGCCGAAGTGTTCGGCGGACTGTCGCGCAGCGAAGCGTTCGGCAATGTGTTCGTGGAAGCCCAGGCGGCAGGCTGCGCGGTGGTCGCCACCAACGTGGGCGGTATTCCGGACATCGTGACAGACCAGGTAAACGGCTTGCTGGTGCCGCCGGATGACGTCATTGCGGCCGCGGCCGCGTTCAAGCGCGTGCTCACCGATACGGTGCTGCGCCAGACGCTTTCTTCATCGGCCAGGCAGGACAAAGACCGCTATGACTGGAGCATCATCGCCAAGAAGTACGCGACGGTCTACGACGCTCTGTAGTACCATGCGCCCAATGGACGACCGCAGCTACCTGCACGACGGCGAGCGCCTGCTCCTGAAAATGAGCCCCGGCCTGCCGGTGCTTCTGCGCGGCATCGCGCGCGGGTTCGCGGAGGCGCTGGTCGCGGGAATCCTGTTCACCCTGTTCCTGCTCGGCGGATTCTGGCTCGCCTTCGAGACGCTGCTGCCGTGGCAGATCGGCATCGGTGTGATTCTGGTGCTGTTCGGTGCGCTGGCGTGGTACCGCCGTTCACTCTGGAAGCAGGCCGCGCTGCGTGTGACCAACGACCGTATCCTGCTGCAGGAGCCGGGTCCGTTTTCGCTGAAGTCCATGAAGACGGTGAAGTGGAGCCAGTACCAGGAAAGCGCCACCAAGAAGGGGGGCCTGCTGGAAATGGCGTTCGGCGTGAAGCACCTCATCGTCCGCTACGGCACCGCCGACGCGCAGCGCCAGGCCATGTTCCCGGGTTTGCCGTTCGCCACCGACATCAAGCATTTCCTGGATAAAGTCGACAGCGCCGTGCGTGACGGCAAAGCCGCCGAGCTGAAAACCTTCGTCGCCAAACCGCGCGGCAAGCGCGATGCATCCGAAGCTGGTCAATAACCGCCGCACATGCTTCCCGTTGCACCAGCTGCCGGCTCGGTCCAGTTCTGGTGGACGGCGTTGTGCATCGTCGCGGCCGTCAACGTATGTTTATGGTCCGCCTCCGCGCTGCTGCTCGTGCGCGGCGCTGCGCCGCGCTCGGCGTGGAATCAACTTTGGCTGTCGGCCGGATATGTTTTCGGCTGCGCGTTCCGTTCCGTGTTCCCACGCATCGATGTCTCCCGCGCCGCATTGGTGGATTCCGGGCTGTCCACCGTGCTGATCGGCCGCAGCGTGGCGACAGTCGCCGAACTGTGTTTTTGCATTCAGTGGGCGCTGTTGTTGCGGGTACTTGCACGCCGGCGGCCGGGTCCGGACATGCGCCGGGAAAGCCGCATCCTGGTGTGCATCATCGCGATGGCGGAGTGTTGTTCGTGGTACGCGGTCATTACGACGTCGTACATCGGCAACGCGGTCGAAGAGTCGTTGTGGGCGATCGCCGCAGTTTTCCTGTTCGTGCAATTGTATCGCCTGATGCGCGGCATGCCGGCGCGTCTGGTTCGCGCCATCGCCATCATGCTGGTGCCTTTGGGCGGGTACATCGTCTACATGTGCACGGTGGACGTTCCCATGTACTTGTCGCGCTGGCACGAACAAGTGTCGGTCGGCGTCCGTCCGCTGACGTTCGCGGAAGGATTGCACGACCTGGCCACGCGCTCGGTCATCACCGCGGCGCCAGACGTCTGGCGACCGGAAATGCTGTGGATGTTCCTATACTTCAGCGGTGCGGTCTGGGGCAGCGTTCTGCTCATCCATGCCGCGAGGCGCATCGATGCGCCTAGGGCTTCACCAGCCGCGTGATGCGTTCCAGGCAGACGTCGAGTTTGTCGTTCACGACCATGTGGTCGAACAGGTCGCTGTAGGTTTCGAATGCGGTGAGATCTGCGGTGGCCGTCTTCAAACGTTCCTTGATCTGCGCGGCGGTCTCGCGGCCGCGGGTGCGCAAGCGGTGCAGCAGCGCGCTCAAACGGCGGCGGTGGCTGTTGCCGGGCGGCAGCAGTCCGCAGCTGAGGATGGCGCGGCGGCCGAGGTGGTTCGAGAGCCCCTGCAGCAAATGGATGTCGGTCACCACGACCGGGAGCTTGGCTTTGGCCCAGATCGCCTCGATATCCTGCTTGCGGTAGCCGTATTTGCGAAGCTCGCTCCTTGAGGTCATTTGCGTATGCGCGATGATTTCGCCGGACGCCACCATGGCGTCGAACCTGGCTTCGTCCACGTGTACGTACGGTTCCACGTCGCCCTTCTTCACCGCGCGGGTGGTGTAAATGGGCGCCTGTTCGCAGTAACTGCGCATCATGCCCATGAGCGAACGCGTGATGGTCGTCTTGCCGACGCCGGACGGTCCGGTGAGCGCCAGCACGTAGGATTTGAATTCAATGATCGGCAACGACGCCTCCTGCATGACCTCGTACTTCATGTCGTTCACGAACAGGCCGTTCTCCATGGTGCGGATGCGGCGCATGCACGGCACCACGTGGGCGCCGATGAACGGGGCGGCGCTCTCGTGTGTCAGCTGGGCACACACGCGCTTGCCGTCGGCCAGTTCCACCAGCGCTACGGTGTACGGCTCGGAGCCGAACCCGGCCGGCGGGTGCTGGATGGTCGTATAGCTTACGATAGTGCCGGGCTTCAGCTCGGTCTTCGCGAGTTCCTTGGTGCGCCGGTGCAGGGCGGGGATGCGGTTGGGCATTATGCGGTTTCCAGAAGATGCAGCGTGCAGGTGGCGCCGACGCCGCCCAGGTTGTGGGCGAGGCCGCGCTTGGCGCGCAGGACTTGGTTCGGGGCTTTGCCGGAGAGTTGCTTCCAGATGTCCAGTACCTGCTTCACGCCGGTGGCGCCGATCGGGTGGCCGCAGGCCTTCAGTCCGCCGCTGCAGTTGATGGGCAGCGTACCGTCCACGTCTGCGTCGCCCTGCTCGAAGACGCGGGTGGCTTCACCCGGGCGGCAGTAGCCCATGTCTTCCAAATGGATGAGCGAGGCGATGGAGAAACAGTCGTGGCATTCCAGCACATCGATATCTTCTTTATCCCAGCTGGCCTCTTTCAGTGCGGCGGAGAACGCCTTCTTGGTGCTAACGAACGACGTGATGCTTTCGCGGTCGGCCAGACTGAGGAAGTCGCTGCTCAGCTGCGAGGCGGCGATGCGCACGCCGCTGGTTTTTTTGGTCGAGAGCACCAGCGCGGCGGCGCCGTCGGAAATGGGCGAGCAATCCAGCAGGCGCAGCGGGTCGGCGACGAGCGGGCTCTTGGAAATACTCGCGGCGGGGATTTCGCGGCGGAACTGGGCGAACGGGTTTTTTACGGCGGCGCGGTGTGATGTGGCGGAGACCAGGCTCAGTTGCTCGCGCTTCAGGTTGTAGCGGTGCATGTAGGCTTGGGCGGTCAGCGCGAAGATGCCGGGGAACGTGAGTCCCGACGGCGTGTCTTTCTCGCTGTCGGCGGCGTGCATGAGCGCGCGGGTGACCATGTCGCCCGAGACGTCGGTGAGTTTCTCCGCGCCGATCACCAAGATGGTCTGGGCGCGTCCGCTTTCCAGCAATGCGCAGGCGGTGTGCACCGCCAAGCCGCCGGATGCGCAGGCGGCCTCCACGCGCAGGGCGGGCGGACGGTGCGGCAGCAGGCCGGAGGCGAAGGTTCCCAAATGGGCCTGAGCGGCGGTCTCGCCGCTGACCATGTTGCCGATCACGACGTAGTCGATGTCGGTCGACGAAACACCGCTGCTTTCGAGCGCGTTGTAGACCGCTTCCTCGATCAGTTGTTGGAGGGATTTCTCCCACAACTCTCCGAAGCGCGTTTGGCCTCCACCGAGGACATGGATTGTTTCCCGCATGAACTGGGAGATTTTACAGCCTTTAACGTTTCCTGCGCAATACTCCGGGGTATTTGTCCATGATCAGATTCTCACTCTGTGCGAAGCGGGATGATCGCATGAGACAGCGGTTCGGCGACGACCAGTGCCAGCGCCCGTCCGGGTTGCCTCTGGTTGTGTTCAGCGATGTTGTTCGTGAAATCGTGGGCGGCACCATACGGCACGGCCAGCAACGGGTCGACCGTCTGCGAGAGCACCGTTGCAATCGCGTCATTTTCACGGTCATCCGTAACCGCCCGATGCTTCAGTCCGTGTTGTTCACGCATCTGACCGGCACGCGTCAGCGCCGCGTCCGTTCCGCACAGCCGGCGCCGCATGCGTCCCGCCAATTCCAGTCGCAAGGGGGCATCAAATTCCGCATCGGCACGTTGCATCTTTTCAAAGCGCATGCGGTTGTAGCCGTCTTTGCCGAGACGGCGGACTTGGGCCAGCTCACGCTCGAATTCGGCGATATTCCGCGTGCCGATGTGCTCCATTTCACGGATGTGCTCTTCGGGGGTATTGCGGCCACGCGCGTCTTCCATGAGTTTTCGCTGGAAGGCGATCGCATCCAGAAATTCCTTCTCGGGATCGTCGCGCATCGAGAATCGCTCATTCTCAGCCAGGTTCTTCGGCACCATGTTTTCCGGGTACACCTCTTGCACCCCGAAGCGCTTTTGGAGATCCAGCAGGATCCTTTCGATGTCCGCTTGCGATGCGCGCACTGCACGTTGCGCTTCGCGATCCATGAAGAGCCCGGAATGGTATTGCGGGATATGGAGGAACACATGAGCCGGATTTTCGGGAACGACGCGTGCCTCCACGCTGCGGGCGCCGGCGATCCCTTCCTCCTGCAACAGACGCAGGATTTGCCCGGGCGTAAGTTTCTCGCGGCGTTCCACGCGGTTGTCGCCGGGCAGTGCGCCGCACAACAATGCCATGAGCGCAGATTGCGTCAGGAATTTCCGGCGGCTCAGGCCGAGCGGCGTTCCGCCGCGTGGAGCTTCGGAAATGGCGGATCTGGGCGCATTCAGCATGCGCGGATTGTACGAATCAAATTTTTATTGTCAAATATACATTACTAGACCGCCTTCACCATTCCCAGGTATTCGGCGTAATCCAGCTGCGTGGTGCCGGCGGATCGTCCCGCCGGAAGCGGCTTGCCGTTCTGCAGCATGGTCAGCACGAACGCGTCGGATCCGGCGCCCGAACCGTACGACACGAGCAGGATTTTCTGGTTCTTCTTCGCCACCTGCAGCACCTCGGCCAGACCGAGCGGGGAGCAGGCGCTGTACGTGTTGCCGATATGCGGCACCACGAATCCGGCTTTCATCTGTTCGTCGGTGAAGCCGAGCTTCTTGGCGGCCTGGGCGGGGAACTTGGCGTTGGGCATGTGCAGCACCACGTGGTCGAAATCCTCCGGCTTCATTTTTACTTTTTCCATCATGGCTTTGGCGGCGGTCTGCACGTGGTGGAAGTACGCCGGTTCGCCGGTGAAGCGGCCGGCGTGCGCCGGATATTTCTCGTCGGCGTTGCGCCAGAAGTCGGGCGTGTCGCTGGTGTAGGAGAGCGTGGCGTCAATGGAGCACAGTCCGGGGTTCTTCGGCGTGGACGGTCCCACCACGAATGCCGCCGCGCCGGCCGCGGCCGAATACTCCAGCGCGTCGCCGGGCTTGGACTGCGCGGTGTCGGAGCCGATGGCGATGCCGTACTGGATCTGCTTGCCGGCGGCCATCGCGCTTACGATCTGCAGGGCGGCGGTGCCGGCTTTACAGGCGAACTCCAGGTCGGCGCAGTGGCACATGGGGTTCAGCTTGAGTGCGGTCACCAGCATCGCGCTGGTCGGCTTCACGGCATACGGGTGGCTCTCGGAGCCGACGAAAATGGCTCCCACATGCTGCGGATCGATCCCGCCGTTTTCCAACGCCATTCGGGCGGCTTCCCAGCCGAGCGTGAATGCGTCCTCGTCACGGGCGGGCACGGCCTTTTCAATGATGCCGAGTCCGTCGGCCTGTTCCGTGCCGCGCTTCCAGTGCGCGGCGATGACCGACGACTTGATGCGGTTGCGCGGAACGTAGCGGCCGAATGCGTGGATCGCGGTTTTCATGGAGTCGGCAGGATAGCAGAAGCGGCATTCCGGGACTACCGGGGGTCCTGCGGCATGCCGATCAGGAACTGCCCCAACTTGCGCGTCAATAATTCCGCCCCGGTTTCGTTCAAGTGCACGCCGTCGCCGAACAGTTCCGGCGGCAGCGCGAGCGTACTCATCATCCGGCAGCCATCCGAGGTCTCGCGTACGGTGCGTGCTTGCATGGCGGTCAGGCCGTTGAGCGTTCCGGTCTCACTCATGGCGGGCGCGGGCAGCGGCGGAATGACGATGGCGGCTTGAATGCCGTTGTCGCGTGCGATCGCGCACAGGCGGCGCGCCATCAGCAATGCTTCTGCCGACAGGCCTGCATCGGGCTTCAGCACCGCACCGCTCAGCAGCTTCCGGTCGCCGTCGATCTCACCCTGGTATGCGCCCATCAGCGCGATATTGCGGGTTACGGGGATGTGCCCCAACTCGGGGTCGACGAATTGACCCTCGCCGCTTCCCAGCAGGCCGGCCAGGAGATCCGAGTTCTCGCGCAGCCGTTGGATGTGGCGCCGATGACGCAACGACGGCAGCCACCACGACACCATGCCTTCCGCCGTATCGTTGGCCGAGAGCAGCCCGTTGCGCCACAAATCCCATGCCAGCCACGGGTTCATGAAATGCTCGAGCAGGACGTCGTGATGCTGCGGGATCGACCATCCGTACAGCGTTTGCACGAGGATGACCATCTTGGGGGCAGGATGCCGTCGCAGGTATGCATCCAGCAGATACACGTTCGCCACCGGACTGACGTTGGAGTTCGTATGCATGCTGTAGGCCGACAGGCCGGTCACCTGGGTGAATACTTTCGGGATAACGTCGTTCCCGGCCGTCGAGTCCCCGAGGAAGAGCACGTCGTAGGCCGTCTCGCCGCGCTCGGCAACATACTTTGCCTGCATCAATTCCATCTGCGATTCATCGTGCTCCGGCGTCAGCCATTCCAGCCGGTCGGTCGTCCATTCCGCCGCAACGAACAAGCATGCCAGCGCCGCCAGCGCGGTCGCCGACTTCAGAAAGCCGGAGGTGCGTTTGCGCTTAGAAGTTGGCATAAATGAACGGAGCGGCATGCGCGGGCGCGCCGAGCAGCAGCGCGTAGAAAGCAAAGAGATAGAACGCCGCCAGGACATACCATGCAGAGCGCGACGGCGCCTCGTCATCGCCGTGACGCGATTGCCACCACTCCACGGCTGCCAGCGGAGCGGCCAGCGCCACGAGCAACACAAGCGCGTACGGGACCGGCGCCGGACTGTCGGCCGGACTGAGGGCGCTTTGCATCATCATCCCGAACAACTCCAGATTCTGACTGCGGAACAGCGCCCAGCCAATCAGGTTCAGCGCGAAGAAACCGCAGACCGCCAGCGGCTTGGGCATTGCAAACAAGCCTTTGCCTGCGCGGTACGCCAGCGTCAGAACTCCCTGGAACAACCCCCACAGGACGAATGTACAAGCCATGCCGTGCCAGAAGCCGATAATAAGCATGGCCAGCAACACGTTGAGCGCCGCGCGCAGTTCGCCTTTCCGGTTCCCGCCCAGCGGGATGTACACGTAGTCCCGTACCCACTGCGACAGCGTGATGTGCCAGCGCCGCCAGAAATCATCCGGCGAGGCTGCCGCGAACGGACGCAGGAAGTTCATCTGCAGGCGGAATCCAAGCAGGCGCGACGCACCGCGGGCGATATCCGAATAGCCCGAGAAGTCGGCGTAGAGCTGCAATGCGAATGCCATGACGGCCAGGATGTTGTACGGTCCCAGGCCCCATGGGTTGGCGAACGCCGGGTCGGCGATGAGCGCCGCTCCGCCCGCGATGGTGAATTTTTTCACCAACCCCCACACAATGAGGAAGATGCCCTCGTTCACGTCGGTCCGCGTGATCGGTTGCACGGTCTGCAATTGTTGCAGCAGGCCGGTGCCGCGCTCGATGGGACCTGCGGCCAACTTGGGCAGGAACGCCTGGAAGAGTGCGAAGCGCACGATATCCTTCTCGGCTCGCTGTTTCCCCTTCATGACGTCGGCGACGTAGGCGATGGATTGGAACGCATAGAACGAGAGCCCGAGCGGAATGATGTACGCATCGGCGTTCATTGCGGGGTCGGCTTGTTGCATGCCGATGGGCGCCCACTTCCATGCCGCCACGAGCAGCACGTGCGCCAGGATGGCGGCCCATCCCGCCCAGCGTCCCGCCGGCGTACGGCGTTCCGCTGCCAAGCCAGCCCCGTACGTCACCAGCGTCGACGCCGCCAAAAACAACGGCGCGCGCTGAT